>JALVLE010000001.1 GCA_027033555.1 Caldifarciminota bacterium
TTTATAAACTCTCCAGGTATTATATCCCGCACACTGAACCTGAAAAAATATCCAAACATATATATAGCCGGGCAACTCTCTGGAACTGAGGGGTATGTGGAAGCTATAATGGGAGGCCTTTTATCCTCTATTTTCATATATAAAAGATTGAGAGGGGAAAAACAGTTGCCTGTACCAGAATACACAATGACTGGAGCACTTTTGAAATACATTTCCGAAGGCGGTGGAGGACCATTTCAGCCAATGAACGCAAATATGGGTCTTTTAGGCAATGTACCTTCAAAATTAAAAGGGAAAAAAAGGAGAGAATTCAAAAAAGAGCGTGCTATAAAGGAGATGCTTAAGTGGAAAAGGACAACGTTATAGAAGAATTTCTTAAGCATCTTAAAAATGAGCGCGGGTATTCAGATAATACTATAACTTCTTATAGAAATGACCTCTACCAGTTTAAAGAATTTGTGGCATATACCTTTGGAAAAGAAAATCTCTTAAAGATAAAACGTAAAGAGATACGTGGTTTTGTTGAGTACCTTATAAGAGGGTCAATGACTCCAAGATCCATATCAAGAAAACTTTCATCCATTCGTAGCTTTTATAGATACTGTGTAAACAAAGGACTACTGGACGAATACCCACCAGAAGGTATAAAAAATCCAAAACTGCCTGAAAGATTGCCAGACGTATTATCGGAAAAGCAACTCTCTAAAATACTTGATGAGTGGAATCCAGTAAAGCCAATTGAAGTTCGGAACAAAGCCATTATTGACCTTTTATATTCCACAGGGCTGAGAGTATCTGAATTGTGCAACCTGACATTCAGTGACATAGACTTCAGGGAACGAACCATACGGGTACTGGGAAAGGGGAATAAAACAAGAATCGTAATATTCGGGGAGAAAGCAGAAAAAAGCCTGAAGAACTATCTTTCTACAAGAAAGGATTCTTTAAAATGGCTTTTTATCTCAACCAGAAAGAGAAAATTGTCAAGAAGAGAGGTCTGGTATATAATAAACTCCACCTTTGAAAAAATCTCTCTGAAATACGGTGTTCATCCTCACACCCTACGCCACTCATTTGCCACGCACTTATTAAACAATGGTGCGGATATAAGAGTGATACAGGAGCTTTTGGGGCATTCCTCCATAAGTACAACGAGTATTTACATGAATACATCATTTAAAAACGTTATGGAAAAGTACAAAAGCACTCATCCAAGAGCATGAGTAAAATCAAGAAAAAAAATGTTATCAAGATAACAGGATTCCTTATAAGCGGTATTTTCCTTTACTTTACGCTTAAAGAAATTGACTTTAAAGACGTATGGGCTACATTGAAGAACTTTAATCTTTACTTTACTTTCTGGGGAATTTTTCTCTTCCTTCTTGCAAATGTTATAAGGGGTATAAGATGGAAACTTATGTTAAAACCTGTTAAAAAGGTTTCTTTAATGTCCAGTATAGCCGCCTTATTCGTGGACATACTTGGCAACAACATTCTTCCTGCAAGATTAGGTGATCTCTGGCGGTCCATTGCCATGAAACACACAGAAAACGTGCCCGTAACAACAGCTCTAAGCTCACTTATTGTTGAAAGAATACTGGATGGTCTTGTTATCCTTCTTGGAGCTTTCTTCGGAAGATGGCTGTTCACAGAGGTACCACAATCCATGAAAGAGGCTATAATGTATCTCACCGGGGGAATCTTTTTAGCAGTATTAATATTTTTTCTTATTTACATTGTTCACGAGCACAGATACAAAAACTGCAATTCAAAAATAGCAAAACAGGTACGAAAAATCATTTCTGCCTTGCGTTTCCTCGGGGATGCGAAAAACACCCTTTACATTCTTGGCCTTTCCATTTTATCATGGACCGTTGAGTTTTATAGCTATTACTATTTTCTAAGAGCAATAGGCTATAGAGGACCTATGTCCCTGGCACTATTTGTCATGGTTGCCGTTAATATAGGCGTTTCCATCCCTTCTGGCCCCGGATACTTTGGTGTGTTTGAATATGCAACACTTCTTGCATTTTATGCTTATGGACTGCCCAAGGAACTCGGTCTTACATACGCTTTTATAACCCATGCCCTAAGATACATCTCTGGAAGCCTTGTAGGATTTATCCTTGGTTCAAAATGGTATCTGTTTCCATCAAAAGAGGAAGAAGAGGTGCTTGAAGAATTTCACCTTCC
>JALVLE010000002.1 GCA_027033555.1 Caldifarciminota bacterium
CTTTGAGGGACCGTTCTTAATGGGTTCTGAAAATAGCCTCTCTGGCAAGGTGTCATCTTCCTTTGTAAGCCCTTCTCTCAGATTAAAGAGTTTTTCCACATTCCATATACGCTCCCCGGCTTTTAAAAGCTCTTCTTCAGTATAATCAAATCCATACAAAAGGTTCAAAAGTTCGGCATATATCTCGGCAGTGTATATGCTTCTTCCAAAACTACATGTGCCTGTTGAATCAACAATGGACTGGTAGTCCTGAAGATATTTTACGATTTCATCTTTCCCCTCATAAACAAGCCTGTAATTGGGGTCCTTTGCCGTGTAAACCTCACGAGTTACCGTAAACGCCTTTGTATGGTCTCCACCCCTTGTATTTGTTGCATAGGCAAGCCCCATACCTTTTATACCACGTGGGTCATAGGCAGGAAGTTCCTGTTTTTTTACGCTCATGGAGAACTCCGGATGTCCAAATGCCTCTGCAAGCCTGTATGAGCCCTCATTCAGAAGTTTCCCTATATCTCTATTTATTTTCATAAGTTCCACAGCCCTGATTGCATTATCTCCATCTCCAAAAGGTAAGGGAAAGCCGACATCACTTTCCTTTACAATCCCTGCCTCAAAAAGGTCCATGAGTGCGGCTATTGTTCCACCCAATGAAATGCCGTCATATCCATACTCATTTGCAAGATAATTCAAAAGAGCCACCTTCTCAATGTCAGCAATGCTGCAGGATGATCCAAAAGCCCACATGATTTCATACTCAGGACCATGCCCCTTTTTGCCAGATGCCTGTGTAATCCTTCCGCATCCCAAGGGACAAGATGCGCATGCCCCGTTCCTTAAGAGAATCTTCTTATTGTAAATCTCGTGGTTTATCTTGTCCTCATGAGGGCAAAATCCATCGTGAAAGTTTCTGAATGGCAAAGACCCGATGCTGTTTATAAGAGAAAGAACCCTTGTAGTGCCGTATTTTGCGTATCCAGAGCGTCCAGGGTATTCCTTAAACTTTTTCAAAACTTCCTTCGCCTTTTCAGTGAATTTCTCAAAATCAGCACTCTTTATAAGCCCAGAACCTTTTACAACTATGCCCTTTAGATTTTTACTGCCAAGCACTGCACCAACGCCACCTCTTCCTGCTGCTCTGTGACCATCAACCATGAGCGCTGAAATGCGGGATTTTAAGGCACCTGCAGGTCCTATGGTCATTGTGCTTGCATCGTGGATTGTCTTTTTTCTGAAGTAAAGATCTGCTGTATGCGCAGGTAACATAAACGAATACTCATCGTATATAATGCTGACTTTATCATCGTAAATCAATATAAAACCGGGCCTGTCCAGCTTACCTTTAATTTCAATACCCTGATAACCAGCCATTTTAAGTTCCATGGCAAAGTTACCGCCAACATTTGAAGATGTTATGGCACCTGTTAAAGGGCTCTTTGTCACAACCTGCGACCTTCCTGAAAGAGGCACCATATAACCGCTCAGGGACCCTGCCATTATGTATATAATGTTTTCTTCCCCAAAGGGGTTTGCAAAAGGAGTCAGGTTTTTTAATAGATAATATGCGGCAAGCCCCCTTCCACCAATGAACTTTTTAATATGCTCTGGTGGAATCTCCTTTTTCTCTATCTTTTTACTTGAAAGGTCAATGGATAAAAGGATATGTTTCATATTGCAATCTCCTTTATTTCAAGTGCTCCGTACGGACAGGTGTTAACACAGGAAAACTCACCGTTGCATGTATCACATTTAATAATCTCTTTTTTATTGGGCGAAAAGTGAATGCTCTCATATTCACACGCCATAACACACTGTTTGCAGAAAATACAGGTGCTCTCGTTCCACCTTATTACACCATCGGTGTCTCGCACAAGGGAGTTTGTGGGACATACGCTCACGCAGAACTCCTCCTCACACTGTCTGCAGACAAAGGGATAAAAAGAAAGCCCGCTTTCATCTCTGTAGACCCTTATTGCAGGTTGAAAGTCAAAGAGATTATCCCTGTGGAAATTCACACATGCAAGTTCACACAGCCTGCATCCTGTGCACTTTTCGTAAACAGGATAAACAAATTTCATTGGTTTAATTATAAACATCAGCATCTGAACAAAAAAGAGCTTTTATAAGAACAGAGGCTTCGCTGCCCGCTTTTTATGCATTATAATTAAACAGGACTGATGGAGATACTCGCGTCTG
>JALVLE010000003.1 GCA_027033555.1 Caldifarciminota bacterium
GTCAAGCGGAATTCCTCTGTTCCTGGCACCTTTATTTTTGTACTTCAATCCCCCGGGGTTTTTGCACTACTGGAGGTTGAAGTAATTTTTTATCCACCCAGGTTTGACCTGATAGTATATTCTTGACCTTCCTGCTATTTTATTTCTTACAGTATCCCTCCGGTAAAATGTTGACTGTACGGTATAATTATTTTGCGGAAAAGGATAAGCTTGACAAATCACTCTGAAAGTTGTATAATAAAAATATCACAAAAATTATAGGAATTATGATAAAAGGGTAAAAATGAGGCTTTCTACAATATCAAGATACGGGTACAGAGCAATGATAGAACTTGCAAAACGTGGAAAAAACAAGACAGTGTCTCTTAAAGATATTGCAAAAGCTCAGAATATTCCTATAAGATACCTTGAAAACATTATGACAAGACTGGTAAACGCGAACATTGTAGAAAGCTCAAGAGGTAGAGGTGGGGGATTTAAACTTGTAAAAAACCCCGAAGAGATAAGTGTATTTGAGGTATTGAATGCTCTGGAAAGCACTCTTTATCCGGTCCCATGCATCCCTAACCCTGCAACCTGCGAAAGATATGCAGAATGTGGGGCAAGAGATTTTCTGGAAGAGGCTTATGAGGCGTTTGTGAAAGTTCTTAAGTCGCATAATCTTAAAGAAGCTGCTGAACTTGAAATGCTTAAAATAGAAAAAAGGAGGCTTAAATATGAGTGAGTTTTTAAAAAATTCGGAGTATAAGAAAACTCTCCTGAAGGAAATTATAAAGAAGCTGCATCAGGGAGCAAAACCTGAAGAGTTGAAAGAAGAGTTCAAGGGTGTTCTAAAAAATGTTAGTCCTCTGGAAATTCCATTAATTGAACAGGAACTTGTAAAAGAGGGTATTAAAGCGTCTGAAATAGCAAAATTGTGTGATCTTCACGTACTTATATTCAGAGAAGCTGTCCAGAACGCCCTGAAAATAGATGATCTTAAGGATGGACACCCTCTTAAAACTCTTGCACTTGAAAATGAAGCTATAACAAAAGATGCGGAAATGATTGGTCTTTACAGTGCCACTCTTGAAAAAGTGAGCGATAAAAAAGATAGAGAAAATATCCTTAATACTTTGAAAGAATTAGCTCAGAAAATAAAAAAAGTATATTACACTCACTATGACAGAGAGGAAATGGTGATTTTTCCATATATAGAAAGGCGGGGGCTTAATGCTGTATCACAGGTACTGTGGAGAAAACATGACGAAATAAGGGCTATGATTAAAAAATTTATTAACCTCACAAATAAAACAACGTGGAATGACGAAGAGACTGTTAAATCCATCGTTAATCTTGGACGAGAACTTTCTACAGCACTCGTGGATATGGTTTTCAGGGAAAATAATATTCTGTACCCAACCTTGAAAACGCTACTCTCAGAAGGAGAATGGCTTGCGATAAAAATGCAGGAAGAACAGTTTGGATATTACGGTATTACACCTGGTGATGAATGGCATCCAAATGTTAAACCGGTTTTTCCGTATGAGATTACAGGCATCAGCGCTGAAGAAATGCTTTCTTCCATACCCCAGCATATGAAAGATGAATTTAAAAAGAATAATGTAGAACTTATACCTGATGACTACAGTATTAAAAAAGATGGCGACTTTGAAATAAATGTCGGGTTTCTAAACCCAAAACTGGTAGAACTTATATTTAAACATTTACCTGTTGATATTACTTTTATTGATGAAAATGACAGAGTAAAGTTTTACTCAGAAGGCAAACGCATTTTTCCACGTTCTCCCTCTATTATTGGAAGACCAGTGCAGCTGTGTCACCCTCCTAAAAGTGTGTATATGGTGAACAAGATCCTTGAGGCCTTCAAGAGTGGAAAAAAGGATATGGCTGAATTCTGGATACAGATGGGGCCCAAGTTCGTTTATATCACCTATTATGCTCTGCGGGATAAAGATGGGAAATATAAAGGGACACTGGAAGTTACGCAGGAAGTATCACACATCCGGGAGCTTGAAGGTCAAAAGAGGTTGCTTGACTGGGAGTGAAAAAAATGCATTTTCCAGAAGAAATTTATAGAGAAAGGGTAAAGAGGTTTCAAAATAAAATGAAAGAGTCCGGTATTCAGGGTGCCATAGTAAGAGCTCTTTCTTCATTTACTTACTTTACCGGAACACGCTGGCTACGCCCTT
>JALVLE010000004.1 GCA_027033555.1 Caldifarciminota bacterium
CTTCCTCAAAAAAGGCTTTGTATGCAAGATACGCTGAATAAAGGTCTGCCTTGGACACAATTTCAAAAGGAGAATGCATTCCTAATAGAGCAGGACCTGCATCCACTGTATCTATCCCGCAACGAGAAAGATATTTAGCAACGGTTCCACCTCCTCCCTCATCAACTTTCCCCAACTCTGCTGGTTGCCACGGAACATTATTCTTGTTCCAGATTCTCCTTATAAGAGCCACGTACTCTGCATGGGCATCGTTTGCACCATATTTACCTCCGTGTCCGGTATATTTGGAAAGAACAATTCCATGCCCCAATATCGCGGCATTTTTAATTTCATGTACCTCCTTCCAGTCGGGATTAAGCGCTGCTGAAACATCTGCTGATATTGCCTGTGACTTAAAGAGAATATCTCTCAAAATAAGGGGACTGGCCTCAACACCTTCATGCTCAAGGATTTTAAGGGTTATATATTCAAGGAAAAAGGACTGAGCTCCCGTATTGCCATCTGAGCCAATTTCCTCTTTGTCAAATAGTAGCACAACAGAGGGCCACACAGGCTCTTGTGCATCAAGGAGAGCACGGAAAGCAGTATAGCCACATACTCTATCATCATGTCCATATGCACCTATCATGCTTCTGTCAAACCCCACTTCCCGCGCCCTACCGGAGGGAACAACCTCAAGCTCCGCAGAAACAAAATCTTCCTCTTCTATCCCGTATTTTTCTTTTATGAGGTCCAGTATGTATTTTTTAATATTGAACCCGTTTTTCTCTTCCTCCTCCTTTTCCTCGTGATAACTTCCTATTAAAAGATCAAGTTTTTCAGCTGGTATCGCCTCACCGAGGTTTTTACTGTACTGGACTTTTCTTGCAAGATGTGGCAAAAGATCAGCAAATGTGAAAACCGGGTCTTGCTCATCCTCACCAATTGCTACCTCAATCTTTGTACCATCTTCTTTGAGAACAACGCCAACTATAGAAACAGGACGGGCTACCCATTGATATTTTTTAATTCCCCCATAATAGTGAGTTTCCATGAGAGCAACCTTTGCCTGAGAATCATCATAAACAGCTACAGGCTTTAGATCTATTCTTGGTGCATCTATATGCGCTGCCACGTACCTTATTCCATCTTTTATATTTCTTTTGCCTCTTTTGTAAAAAGCTACGGATTTTCCCCTATTATTTATCACAAATATGTCTCTTCTTTCTTTTACTTTCTCAAGCACATAATCTACAACCCTTCGTTCGGTTTTTGCATAGGAGATGAATGCAATGTAGTCCTTTGCAAATTTTTCAATTTCTTCTTTTCTGTCTTTTAAAAGTGTCCAGGCACTTTTTTTCATCTTACCTCCTCACTTATAGAATACCTTTCTTACAATGTTGTCTGTAGTCCCATGTGTAAGCCTGTGCCTCATAAGCAGATAATCCCACCTTTTCTTCACCTGCTCCTTTATAACCTCTATCTTTTCTGGAGTCTTGAACAAATGCTTAAACCTGCCCTGAAGTTTAAGGTATTCTTCTATGGGCACCTCTCTGGGATACTCATAGTTTATGGTGTATTTCTCACCATTTTCAATTTCAAGTAAGGGGAAAACCTTGGTCTGAACCGCAAGTCTTGCAGCCTGCACAGAATAGTCAGAAGGCATTTTCCAGCCAGGAGGACAGGGTGCAAATATATGGAAGAACCTGAACCCCTTGATTTCCTTAGCCTTTTTAACTTTTCTTATAAAATCCTCAGGATATGCGGGTGTTACAGTGGCAATATAAGGCACTCTATGAGCTGCAAGTATTTCCACAATATCTTTTTTGGGCTTATCTTCGGGTCTTTTTGCAGGCGTTGTGGTAGTCCATGCACCATAAGGTGTGGCACTTGAACGCTGGATTCCAGTATTCATATACGCTTCATTATCATATACCGCATATATAATATCTTCGTTCCTTTCTGCCGCACCAGAAATTGCCTGAAGCCCAATATCAAAGGTTCCCCCATCTCCTGCCCAGGCAAGCACCGTAGTATCTTTCTTTCCCCTCATTGTAAGCCCGGCTTTTATGCCAGTCGCAGCGATTGCTGCTGTCTCAAAAGCGGTATGAAATACAGGGACTTTCAAAGCATGGTATAAAACATCCCCGGATATAATAGTCCAGCAACATGCTGGAATTGCTATGGCAACGTTGTCCCCAAGGCCCTTTAACATTAATCTCATAGCAAGGGCACCTAAACATCCCTGACATGCAACATGTCCGTTAAGAAGGTTCTCTTCAAGTGGAACCTGCCAGTTTCTCATTATCATAACTTAACCCCCTTCCAGATAATTTCTTCCATTTCTTCTCTTTTTACAAGGTCCTCATATATGTCTTTGATGTCTTTTACTGTGATGTCTCTTCCTCCAAGTCCGAGAATATAACCGTATATAGGCACTCTGGGCTCCACAGGATACATGGCAGACTTGATCTCCTCATAAAATATACCATGATGGCCAAATGATATATTTCTATCAAGAACCGCTACCTTTTTTCTGCCCTTTAACATTTCTCTAACCTTCTTAAAGGGGAAAGGTCTAAATGTTTTCATCTTCAAAAGCCCAACTTTCTTCCCTTCCTTTCTCATTTCATGCACTGCTGCTCTCGCCGTGGATGTCATTGCCCCTGACGTGACTATTACATACTCTGCATCATCCATCATATAGGGCTCAACAAGCCCATAATTCCGGCCGAACATCTCATTAAACAACTTCATCTCCCTTTCCATTACATCAACAGCCTTTTCCATCGCTTTTTGCATCTTATATCTGAATTCCATGTATGTATCCGGTTTTGAGAGAGCACCATAGCTGATGGGTTTTCCTGGTTCAATGGTATATTTCGGCTCATAAGGCGGCAGAAATTCATCCACTTTTTCCTGATCGTATATTTCAACTGGTTCAGAAGTATGGGAAAGAACAAATGCATCAAGAACAAGCATAGCAGGAAGGAGTACCTGTTCTGCTACCTTATAAGCTATAATTACATAATCATAGGCCTCCTGATTTGACTCTACATAGAACTGCATCCATCCTGTATCCCTTTGAGAAAGTGAGTCATTTTGCTCAGTCCATATAGACCATGGAGGAGCCATGGCTCTATTAACATTGGCGAGCACAATGGGCAATCTTGCACCTGCTGCCCAGTGAAGCATTTCATGCATGAGAGCAAGTCCCTGTGCACTTGTGGCAGTAAACGCCCTTGCTCCGGCCGCAGAAGCACCTATACAGGCACTCATAGCAGAATGCTCTGACTCAACATTTACAAAAATTGCATCCAGTTTCCCCTCTGCCACTATTTCAGACAACAACTCCACTATTGTTGTCTGAGGGGTAATAGGATATGCAGAAATGACCTGCACCCTTGCCGATGTTGCACCATAAGATACCGCATGGTTTCCAGTTAAAACCTTCTTAAAACTCATTTTTTACCCCCTTTCAGGTACAAGTATTAGTACACTTCTTGGACATTCGTTTACACAAATACCACATCCTTTACAATAGTCATAATTGATAACAGGAAAATCATTAACCCAGGATATAGCTGCGTCCGGACAGAATATATAACAATTCCCACAGGAATTACAGTGCCCACAGGAGAAACATCTGTTTCCCTCTCTTACAGCCTCCTCCATTGTATTTATTGTATTAATTCTCTCCTCTGGTTCAAAGTAATCTGTCACAATGTTGTTAAAGGATACAGCTCTTGGAGGAGGAGCATCCTTTGTTATTTCCTCTCCTTTTAAATATTGCCAGACTGACTTCGCCGCTCTCTTCCCAAAGTAAAAATCTCTTGAAATATCCTTTCTCTCAGGCTTTGCTGCAAATATCTTTTCATCCTGTGTTTTAAATGTAAGCTTATCTTCCACATCTTTCTTATCTGTAATCACGGCATCAACTTTATTCTTTAATTCATCCGGTTCCCTGTCCTCCGCAACTACCTCTATTCCCCATCTTTCTAACCTCTCAACCTCTCTTCTTACTTCCTCATCAGAAAGTCCCAGTCCATCAAATGGTTTTGCAGCGTAGAGAGTAACATCCATCCCATACATGTAAGCAAAATAAGCGGCACTCATCATTGTCTCAGATCCGCCAACCACAGCCACCTTTTTACTCAAACTTTCCATTCTCTCTGGGTAAAGCCCCTTTTCATACGCAATGCTACCGGTAAAGCCCTCAAGCTCTCTGATGGAAATGGGCTTATCGTACTTCTTTCTATTACAGGCTATTTCACATTTTGCTTTACATAACTTTCTCGTAAGAAGGGGAAAAGGATTATTCCGGAGTATCTCTATTGCACCCTCCTCAGGCTTTCCACGCGTCAAAAGGTCTATAAAGGACTGAACCCATACCTTAAGTGGACAGGCATTCTGACAGGGTGCATTTTGTTCTTCCAGCACAGGCTTTACATTTCGCCATGACCCTGTTTTATTCACCAGGGTAAAACCCTGGGAAATTGGGGCCTCAGGCAGATCTTTTAAAGACTCTACTTTTATTATTTTATCTGTAAACTCAAAGGATTCCCTGGCCATAAATTAACTCCTTATTTTCACGCTTTCAAATGCCTCTTTCGCTGCATTCACATTTTCTTCCTTTTTAACTGGTGCATTTTCAAGTATGGCTTCTTCAAGTGCTTTAAGGCTCACAATACCTGTAACCTTTGAAAATGCTCCTAAAATGGCAGTATTTACGATGGGTTGTGTCTTACTTCCCAGCCTCCATTTTACCGCTATACTCGCTGCATCCACGGTAGCAACTCTATAATCCTGCGGTATATCAAGAGCCTCTGGAGGTTCAGGAGTGTTTATGATAACCCATCCCCCCTTCTTAAGGCCTTCAAGGATGTTTTGCGTTGCAAGAAGCGTTGGATCAAGCACCACCACATGATCAGGCTCATATATAAAAGACCGCACTATAAGCTCTTTCTCACTATCTGCTATCCTGGTAAATGCTGTAACCGGCGCCCCCCTTCTTTCCACTCCATACTGGGGGAAAGACTGGGCATACTTACCGTCCTTGAATGCTGCATCAGCAAGTACTTTTGATGCCACAACAGTACCCTGTCCTCCTCTGCCATGCATTCTTATCTCTATCATTTTATCCTCCTTCAAAGGAACTCATTGTATTTATGTTAAATCAATCCTAATGGATGGTCAAGAAAAGCCTTGAATTCTAAGGGTTTTTATTGATAGTACTTCTCATGTGGTTTATAATTACTACAGCTTAAAAGGAGTAAGAAATGGCAAAAAAGTATCTGGAAATCAGATGGCACGGTAGAGGTGGAATGGGCGCAAAAACAGGAGCCCTTTTACTCGGAGAAGCTATGATGCAGCAGGGCAAATACATACAGGCTTTTCCCGAATATGGCCCTGAAAGGAGAGGCGCGCCGGTTACAGCTTATAACAGAATAGCTGATGAACCTATTAGAATCCATTATGGAATAAAGAGCCCCGATGTAATTATGATCCTTGACCCCACTTTGCTCAACACAGAAAATGTATGGAGAGGCGTACGAGAGGATACATTGTTCATTGTCAATTCAGCCCTCTCTCCGGAGGAACTTAAAAAGAAATTCAACATAAAAAACAAACTCTTTGTTGTAAACGCCACGGAAATATCAGAATCTATAATAGGCAGAAACCTGCCCAACACTCCCATGCTCGGCGCTTTTGTAAAAGCCACAGGAGCGCTTCCCTTTGACAAATTTTTAAAGAGTGTTGAAGAGCGCCTTCGGATGAAATATAAGGAAGATATTGTAGAAAAGAACCTGAAAGCTATAAAAAAGGCTTACGAGGAGGTAAAAGAAGGATGAAGTTAAAATCCTGGAAAGAACTACCTGAAGGGGCTATTATCCCAGGTTCACCTAATTCAGCTGAATTTAAAACAGGTGACTGGAGAACACAAAAGCCTGTAATAGATTTTAATAAGTGCACCCATTGCCATTTATGCTGGCTATATTGTCCTGACACATCTGTCCTGACAGAAAATGGTAAGATTACAGGTTTTGACTATGACCACTGTAAGGGCTGTGGAATCTGTGCAGAAGTATGTCCTCCAAGAATTAAGGCAATAACAATGGTGAAGGAGGAAATATAATGGAAAAAGGGAAATTCATTAAGATGGCTCTCACAGGGAACGAGGCCTATGCATATGCAATGAAACAAATAAACCCTGACGTGGTTGCCGCGTATCCCATTACTCCTGCCACAGAAATCGTCCAGATCTTCTCTAAATACGTTGCAGATGGGCTCGTTGACACAGAGTTTGTCCCGGTAGAATCAGAACACTCGGCTTTAAGTGCATGCGTGGGTGCCTCTGTGGCTGGCGCAAGAGTGATGACAGGTACAGCGTCACAGGGGCTTGCTCTTATGCATGAGGTACTATACATAGCAGCTGGATTAAGGTTGCCCATTGTAATGGCTGTTGTGAACAGGGCTCTTTCTGCCCCGATCAACATTCACGGTGACCAATCTGACACAATGGGATCAAGGGATTCCGGCTGGATACAGATATACACAGAAAATGCAGATGAAGCATATCACTCTGTCATCATGGCTGTAAAAATTGCAGAAACTGTTAATCTCCCCGCAATGGTAATGCTTGACGGGTTCATTATCAGTCACGAGATGGAAGTGGTGAATACATTGCCGGATGAGGCAGTAAAGGAGTTCATTGGCGAAAGAAAACCCTTATATAATCTCTTTGACTTTGATAACCCTGTTACTGTTGGCCCCCTTGATCTGCAAGACTATTACTTTGAGCACAAAAGGCAGCAAATGGAGGCAATGTTTAATGCCAAAAAAGTAATTCCTCAGGTAACAAAAGAATACAACGAAAAATTTGGCACCAATATTCCAGCTTTTGTAGAACCATACAGACTTGAAGACGCAGAATATGCAGTGGTTGCAATGAGCTCTGCAGCAGGTACCATGAAAGAAATTATAGACCAGTGGAGAAATAAAGGTGAAAAGGTGGGACTTTTGAGATTGAGAATAACCCGTCCATTCCCTTATGAAGAGATAAGGAAACACCTTGGAGGTCTGAAAGCAGTAGGTATAATGGATAGAGCGGAATCTCATTCCACACAGGGCGGCCCCATGCTTCAGGAAATAAAAGCAGCCCTTTATGATCTTGAGACCAGACCTAAAGTTACAGGATTTGTATTCGGACTTGGCGGAAGAGACTTTGATGATGAACAGGCAAACAGAGTTCTTACAATGATAAAGGATTTAAAAGATGGAAAAGATTTACCGCTATACTCCTTTATAGGAGTAAGAGAATAAGGAGGATAGAATGCAAAGATTGAATTTAAAACAGCTTGCAGAGAGGTCTCAGGGATTTGCACCCGGTCACAGGGCATGCGCCGGTTGTGCGTTTCCATCAATTATAAGGATGCTTCTTGCAGCAGGAGCAGATTATAATCTCGTAATAGCCAATGCTACAGGGTGTATGGAAGTTGTTACTACAATCATGCCCTACTCTGCGTGGCCCGTGCCATGGGTACACAATGCATTTGAAAACGCCGCAGCAACAATAAGTGGAATTGAAAGAGCATACAGGGCTCTCGTCAAAAAAGGGAAAATCAAAGAAACTGGCAAACCTGTAAAATTTGTGGCCATTGGAGGAGACGGTGGAACATATGATATAGGCTTCCAGGCCCTTTCTGGAGCCATTGAAAGAGGACATGATTTTCTTTATGTACTTTACGATAATGAAGGCTATATGAATACAGGCATTCAACGTTCAAGTGCAACACCAATGTATGCACACACCACAACCTCTCCTTCTGGAAAAGTGATACCCGGAAAACAACAGCCCAGAAAAGACCTCACAAAGATTATAGCAATGCATAAACCAAGATATGCAGCCCAGGCGTCACCTGCGTTCTGGAATGACCTTGTTAAGAAATTTCAAAAAGGCCTTGAAGTAGAAGGACCAGCTTTCGTTGCAGTTTTATCAACATGTCCTCCAGGATGGGGTACCCCCGAGCATATCAGTATAGAACTCACGAAACTGGCAGTTGAAACACGTTTCTGGCCGCTTTATGAATATGAAGACGGCTATTGGAAGGTGAACTACAAGCCACGCAAGTTTGTACCAGTAGAGGAGTTTCTGAAACCACAGGGCAGATTTAAACACATCTTGAAAAGACCGGATCTTATAAAACAAATTCAGGATGAAATAGAAAAGAACTGGGAAGAACTCCTCTGGCTTGAGTCAAGGAAACCCAAAGAGGAGTAAGTGCTATTAAATGGGGGCGAATAACGCCCCCATTTTGTCCGCAGTGGTATATAAATTTCTATTTTCTTTTCTTTTTCTCTTCATACCGTGCCTGGTTTTTTTGTATTTAAGAATCAACGTATTTAAAAATCTCATTCTCCCGGCCTTGAGAGGTTTTATACAAATAGCAGGCCTTGGCGTAGTACTTCTTTACTTTTTCAAAATAGACTTCGCGTACTCCCTTATTATTGCATTTTTCATGCTCATTACAGGTTCTTTTATCACAACTGAACGTGGTCATGTTTTCGGTGGAGATGTTTTCCTTATATCTCTTTTTGCAATGTTTACCTCTTATCTTTTACTTTACATCCTTCTCTATCTTGCTGGTATAATGAAAAATGTACCGCGTGTGTTCATTCCCCTTACAGGAATACTCATCGGAAACATGACAAAGTACATAGGAAGTGTTTACGCCTTTATCCAACGCGAAATAATGGAGAAACGAGAATTACTTGAGGCTCTTTTAATTGATGGTGCATCCCGGCATGTTATCCTGACATTTTTATTTAAAGAAATCGCCTTTTTTATACTCCTCCCATCAGTTGAAGGAATGAAAGTACTCGGGATTATTCATATTCCAGGCGCGATGACAGGAATGCTTCTTGGTGGAGCTTCCCCGATTGACGCAGCCCTTTATCAGATATACATCGTTTTTTCATTACTTGCTGCCTCAGCTCTTGCTCCTTTTATTGCTGCTTTTTTCATTTTCGGAAAACTGGAAAATATGGTCGGGATAAAATTTTGAAGAACACATTTATTATTTTATCATTTTACTCATGAAATCGCTTGTCATCATTCCTACCTACAACGAAAAAGAAAATATCAAAGAGATCATTCACTCTGTATTAAAAGTTGTTCCGGAAACAGATATTCTTATAGTGGATGATAATTCACCTGATGGAACCGGTAAAATTGTAAAAAAACTTATGGAAAAAGACAAAAGAATACATTTAATTGAAAGGGAAGGGAAACTGGGACTTGGGACAGCGTACGTGACCGGATTTAAATTCGCTATAGAAAAGGGATATGACTGGGTGATTCAAATGGACGCGGATTTTTCCCATAATCCAGAGGACATACCCCGTTTTTTTCAATATACTGACGAGTACGATCTTATCATAGGTTCCCGATACGTAAATGGAGTAAGCGTGGTAAATTGGCCTCTATCCAGGCTTTTTCTTTCTTACTTTGCCAATTTATATGCACGAATTGTTACAGGTGTGCCCGTAAAAGACCTTACCGGTGGCTTCAAATGTATAAAAAGCGATGTCCTCAAAGCCATAGACCTTGATTCTATAAAGGCAGATGGATACGGTTTTCAAATTGAAATAAATTTTCTCGCCTACATTAATGGCTTTAAAATAAAAGAAATTCCTATTATATTCATTGACAGAAGGGCCGGGTATTCCAAAATGTCAAAAAAGATTATCTGGGAAGCTTTCTGGCTTGTTTTAAGGTTAAGACTGGAAAAGATTCTGGGAAAAAAAAAGATTAAAAATTAATCTTTTACGAACTTCCAGAGCTTTAAAGTACCTTTTTCATCTCCTGTCATGAAATAAAGGCTATGAGGTGCATACCCCATCGCAGTTACCCTGTGCTGGGCTGAAAAACGTGAAATCTCTGATTTTTCTTCCATATCAAAGACATGTACATCCTCACCTGTTGCAAAAAGCAACATGCTTTTGTCCGGAGTTGTGGTTATTGCCGTTATATTTTGTGAAGTAAGCTTCCCCTTCCATACCGGTTTTAGATTTCGTGCACTCCATATAATAAGCTCCCCATCTTCAGTAGCAGAGATGATTTCACCTGTGGTAACCTTAAAAGTTATATAGTTTATCCAGCCATCATGCTCTTTTAAAATTTTCTTAAGCTTTCTCAGAGCAATGTCCCATATGTAAATGTGGCCATTATTGGTACCGGCAAAGAGATACCTGGAAATAGTCTCCAGTCTTAATACCCACCCTCCAAGGTCCGAAACCTCAAATATTTTATTAAACGTGACTGTATCCCAAGCTTTTATGCTACCGTCGGCAAAACCTCCAAAGACAAATTGTTCATCCTGTGAAAAGACAACGGTATTTGCTTCAAAATTTGACCCTTTTATGGCCTTCGCAAGTAACCAGGTTCCTACCTCCCATACCCTTATCTCTCCTGTGGCACTTGCTGCAGCGAGTTTCCTTGCATTAGGAGAAAGTTTAACATCAAGGACGTGCGGAGAAATCCCTGAAGAGGCTTTCAAGGCAACAAGCCTTTGCCAGGTTTTTGTGCTGAAAACTTTAACAATTCCATCCCAGCTCCCCGTTGCGAGCAAACTACCATCCTCTGAAAATTCTATTTTAGCCACTTTATTATTCATTGCCCTGAGGCTTCCCACAAGTTTTACAGGCATTGCGCTATGTGAAGAGATTATCTTCTTAAGTCTTTCTCTGAAAGTTTTACTCTGGGTAGTTGTGTTCTTTCTGTATGAAATACTGCCCTGAGTTTTGGGAGGTTCAGCTTCCTGTTTACTTTCAAGCTCTTTTATCAAAGCCTTTGCTTTTTCTCTCGGGATTCCAAGATCCTCTGCTGACTTGAGTATAGCCTGCTTCTGTTCTTCCGATAATGCACCGGTTATACCCATAGACTGGATGAACTTTCTCAATGTCGCCATTTTGGTGACAACTTCAAGGTCTGCAAGGGCTTCTTTTGCGTTTTTAAACCTTAACGAGGGATTGGGATTTGTCATTTTAACCAAGAATTCTACAAGCTCCTGCCTGAAGTTGGAGAGTACATTGTAATCTATTTCTTTTGTTTCTTTATTAATAAACTTATCAGGATGAAGCCCGGTTAAAAGCTCAATAGCCACAACGCCCAGAGAATACAAGTCTGAAGATAAGGTGGGTTCACCTTTCCTCTGCTCTGGCGAAACATATCCCTTTGTATAAATTATGGTTTTATGTTTTAAAGCCTCCTTGGAGAGTTCCTTTACTGCTCCAAAGTCAACAAGATATGTTTTGCCATTTGAGACGATGAGGTTCTCTGGTTTAATATCTCTATGTACAAGAGGAGGGTCAAGGCTCTGTAAATATACCAGTGTATCAAGAACATCGTGCAGTACTTTGAGCACAAAATCTTCAGATTGCTTTCCTTTAGATTCCAACAATACTCTCAAGTTTTTCCCTTCAATGTAGTCCTGCGCGAGATAAATCTTGCCCCTATCTTCAAAGAAACCGTGTATCTTGGGGATCAAAGGATGGTTGAGTTTTGCAAGAATCATCCCCTCTTTCATTATTACATCAGAACTCTTTTTTTTCTGGGTGAATTCTTTAAGCACAACCTTTCTGCCGAACAGTAATTCATCTGTTGCAAGATAGGTTCTTCCGAAACCGCCTTCACCTATCATCTTCAAGAGCCTGTATCTGCCCTTGACAAGCCTGGTTATGGGTTTTAAAGGACTGCCACAAACACGGCAGAACTCGGCATCTTTCGGATTCTTGCTGCCGCATACTTTACAGACAAGACTTCCCTGCTCAAGCGGAGCTCCGCATTTATTGCAGAATTTGGCATTATCTGGATTCTTTGCTCCACACAATGGACAGATTTTACTCATAACAGCTTCTTTAGAAAAGTTTATTCCTCCTTACTTTTCCCATAATTATTGTCACATTATCTATTCCACCTCTTGAAAGCGCAAGGGACATGAGTCTCTGAGTCGCACTCTTTACATCATCTTCCTTTAAAGCATCCTCAATTTCAGAAAACTTCACAAGATCAGTAAGACCATCGCTGCAGAGCAAAAAACCTAACTCTTTTTCTATTCTGTATTTGGAAATGTGTGGATTGAGCTTGGTGGATTCTATAACCCCCACTGCCTGAGTAAGTGCTTTTTTATTGGAAAACATTACATCATCCACAGATACTTTAAGAAGACTTTTTCCATCATAAAGCATCACAGAAGAGTCACCCACATTAAAGTACCAGATTTCCTCCCCAAATACAAGAAGACCAGCTACTGTAGCTCCCATTTTCTCTCGCTCAGTCTTTGCACCTGCATTCTTCTGAAAAACCACAACATTTGCCCTCATTATAGCTCTTTTAATGACAGGCGCAAGATCAAAAAATACATGATCTTTTGATAAATATGAGAGAATCTCCTCTGATATCACCTTTACTATCAGGCGACTTGCCTCCTCTCCTCCCCGATGCCCTCCCATCCCATCCGACACAATATACAAGCCTACTTTTGTGTGAGTTGGTGCAAGTCCATCAAAGCTCTGCCGGGCAAATTCCACCATTACGTAATTATCTTCATTATGTCCCCTTACAAGGCCCTGCGACGTCATCCCAAAGGATTTTATATCACAGGGAGCATACTCCGCGAAAGAAGCATATAAAAAGTTTACAAGATCGGAAACACTTTGCTTTTCTTCAAATTCTTTGCTATTTATAAGGTTATAAAAGAAGCTATCCGGCTCCGCCTCAAGGGACCTGTAAAACTCCTTCAGCCATGTTACTGAAGAGAGATACCCATCCTTTTCCACTTCGCTTACATTCACAATGAGTCTGCCATTGGCATCAAATAATATGCCAGAAGATGCAAAGTAGAGCTTTGAGTGCCTTAGCACCTTATTGGCAACCTCAAAAACCAGCCTGAGCTTTTCACCATTTTTTAAAATATCCCAGTATTCTTTGAGAGAATAAATGGGATAAGCAGGTAAAAGCACAGGTATTCTTTGTTCATCATCTACAAATATAAGGTCATAAAAAATACCCTGACTGGTATAAAAAAAATCTTCAAGAGATACAGGCTTATATTTTTCAAGTGTAATATTCTCCTCTCTAAGCACGGTATAGCCATCTTTAACTTCTACCACCTTATACCGTTCATCATCAAGGGAATTTAATACAGCAGGTACAATTACCTCTTTTCTCAGCCGGGTACCACAATAAGGACAGGTATCCAGGGAAAGATCAACTTTTTTAAGGCACCCTTCACATATTGTCTTGGTAAGGTCAAAACCACAATACGGACAAAAAGCAGCGTTTCTCAAAACTTCTCTCCCGCAATGGGGACACAGTCTTCTTCTCTTCAAATTTACATCTCCTCCAGCAAGAATTTCAGGGTTTTACCAAGTATTATTTCGTCTCCATCCTTTAATTTCACCTTTTCGTTGGGGGGAAGCTTTTTGCCATTAAGATATGTCCCATTAGTGGAACCTATATCCATTATAAAAATTTCTCCCGTATTCCCATCCAGTATAATTTTGGCATGTCTTCTTGACACAAGTTCAGCCCCCTTTATACCTGAAAGGTCTATATCCGGAACATTTTTTCCACTTTTCCTTCCCACAAGATATTCCTTGACCTTCCCCTCATACATGGAAAGTTCTATAACAAATTCATTGTCACGATTGGTGAGTTTAAAGTTTTTTATTACCCTCCCTTCTTCTCCGGCTTCCTCTGGAGGAACAAGGAACTCATCCTGTGATTCTTTCTCATGCAGCGGAATACCACACACCTGACAGAATTTTGCATCCGGTGGATTCCAGTGCCCATTTGGACAATAAATTCCAATCCCCTCTCCTATATCTTCTATCCCCTCCTCCTGTGCTTCAACGTTTAGCTCATCTACTTCCTCCAGATTAAAAAGACATTTTTCACAATACTCCACAAAATCCTTATTCCTATAGCCACATATTGGACATATCTTAGTCATCTTTAATCACCGTTTTGGTGAACATCTTGGTTTTAATTAAATCCTCATTTGAAAGATCTACACCCTCTCTTATTTTGGTTACATTCTGATCAATAATAGTGGCAAGGTCTTCATCATTAAGCTTTGTAGCTGTCATCTGCATTGTTTGCAACAGTGTGAGAGCCTGTTCAGGTGTCCCACCCTCAAGAAGCTCATTAACAAGCTCAGACTGCAGATACACACTCAGTCTCTCTATAAGAGTATTTAGCTCTTCCACATTGTCATAAAGGGTACACGGGATTCCTTCTTTCCACGGTAGTTCTTTCCGCTGGCCATCAAGATCAAAATAGCTTATTTTGAAATCAAAAAGATACTTCTGGTCGCCCTTCATAAAAAGCTGCAAAAGAACGTCTTTACTCTCTCCTTCAAATATATCTCCTATATCAAGAATATACTCCTGTACATCAAGCACTGGTTCTAATGCTACAATCTGAGGTTTAACAATAAAAGCAGGATTAAGCTCAGAAAAACTTACACCTTCATGAAGACGAAGGGTTATTTCAAGGTTTTTAGCTACTGTTTTCCTTATTTTATTTGCTTTTTCTGAAAAAATCTCCTTAAGTTCTCGTGGTTCCTCCACATAAAACATTTCACCCTTGGTAATATCTGCAAGCTTCTCCAGCAAAGAGGGACTCCAGTGCTTTCCAAGTCCAATGGTAAATATTGAAATTCCAAGTTCTCTGGCCTTTGTAGCCATTTCAATGGCATGCTCATCTGAACCGTGTTCATTTTTCCCATCTGTGAGCAATATAATCCAGTTAACGTATCCATCAAGCTTCACCTTCTCAAGTTCCTTAATACCAGCCTCCAGCCCCTCATCTATGCATGTCCCTCCCATAGCCTCAATAGTGCTTATAAGATGTTTAACCCTCTTCCTATCAGGTCCATAAAGCCGCGTATTTTCAAGTAAAACCTCCACTTCGCTATCAAACATAACTATACTTACTCTATCCTCCTCGGTAAATAGGTCAAGAGCCCTTTTCAGACCCGCCTTAAGGCTCTCAATGGGTGCCCCATCCATTGAACCGCTTTTGTCAAGGACAAAGGCCACATTTAGACGAGGAGGCTTTTCCACCTTATCCCCATGGACTGAAAACAGGAAAAACCTCTGCACTTCTTTTTTATTTGGATCAGGTAACTTGTTCAGTCCATATTTAATAGTAAACATAGCAGTATTATTATAATGCACTATATGCGATACGGTCAATAATTAGAAAGCTATTCTATATCAGAGTAGCTTACTATTTTGTTCTTGCCTCGGTTCTTTGCCTCAAAAAGAGCCTCTTCCACGTGATTCATAAGATCATTATAACTCATACCTTCCAGAAGTTCTGCGACTCCAATATTTAGCGCCAGTGTAATATTTTTACCTTCAACTTTAAGCGGCCAGTCACTTATATACTCTATAATTTCCTCAGCTTTTTTAAAGGCACCCTTCTCATTTTCGCCCATGAGCACTACCATAAACTCGTCTGCAGTGTATCTTGCTGGTATGTGCACAGGTTCAAGACGCTCAAGTAAAAGTTCTCCAAACCTTCTCAGCAAAGCATCCCCAAACTCAAAACCATATTTTTTATTTATCTTTTTCATGCCATTTATGTCAATAAGCAAGACGGAAACACTATTTTCTTTCCGCCCACGCATGCTTTCCCTCTCCAGGATGGAACGGACATAAAAATAATTGTACAATCCGGTTACAATGTCTTTTATCTGTCGCTTTCTGAGTTCTTCAAATAACTCATTGTTATACAACGCAAGGGCAGCATATTCTGCAAAAATTTTTAATATTTCCACATCCTCTTCAGAAAAGCTTCTTGGCTGTCTGGAATACACATAGAGCACGCCCTTAACCTTATCGTTGTGAATAATTGGAACACCAATAAAAGAACGAATCTTACCCATTTCCAGGAAGGGATGGTGCCCAAAAGGACTTTCATCTGTATTTTCAACTATAAGGGGCTTTCTGGTGTTAACTATTGTGTAAGACGCTCCTCTTTTTCTTACGAACTTGTGAATATCAAATCTGTGATTGGCATCTGAAGACACGCCTTTGACCCACATTTCCTTTTCTGGATCGTATAATATAATACTTGAGTAACTCTCATTAAAAAGCTCATCAGCCTTGGTAACAATAAGATCCAGCAGACTATCCAGGGGTTTTAAAGCATTAATTTCCCTGCCAACTTCAAGTAAAGCACGCAGGGAACCAAGGAGCCTGCTCTCTTCCATTCTAAAGGTTCCCTTCCAGAAATGCTTTTACCTTTTTGACTATCTCCTCCCCAATTCTTGCCTGTGCTTCGTATGTAGACGCCCCAATATGTGGCGTAAAGGTAACATTGTCTAGCTCAAAAAGAGGAGAATTCTGTGGAGGTTCATTTTCAAAAACATCCAGCCCGGCACCTCTTACCTTACCTTTCTTCAAAGCATTGTAAAGGGCATTTTCATCAATCACACCACCGCGTGAACAGTTTATAATAATCACCCCATCCTTCATTTTTTCTATGGAATCCATGTTGATCATATGTCTCGTCTGTGGAATAAGTGGAACGTGTAAAGTTATTATATCGGATCTTTGATATAGTTCCTCAAGAGAAACCTTCTCTGCAAACTCCTCGGGGAAATCAACCACATCATGACCAATCACCTTCATTCCAAGCGCCTTTGCTCTTTTCGCAACTTCTCTTCCTATGCGCCCCATTCCTATAATGCCCAGCGTTTTTCCAAAAACCTCATGTCCTTTTAACAATTTCTTTTCCCACTTTCCCTCTTTTATACCTGTTGTTCCCCTCACTATATGCCTTAAAAGAGCAAACAAATGAGCAAAAACAAGCTCAGCAACTGAAATGGAGCTTGCTTCAGGGGTATTCACCACTTTTATCCCTTTCGCCTTCGCAGCCTCAAGATCAATGTTATCAATCCCCACCCCGCCTCTTATTATCAACTTCGCACTCTGCAGGCTATCCATCAGTTCTCCTTTCACCTTTGTGGCACTTCTCACTATTAAAATATCTGCGTCTTTAACGTATTCCTTGAGCTCTTTTTTGTCAACGGTTGAATAATCAAAAACTTCAAGACCGAGCTCTTTCAATTTTTCTATTGCTCTTTCATCAATAGGGTCGCATATGGCAACCTTCATTTTATTCCTCCTTTAAAAGGCAATAAAAAGGTTCGTTGGGAACCTGACAGGGGAAAAGAATAAAATACTTCCAGCGAAATAATAAAGTCATCCTCTACTTTCTTTTCAAAATTTGCATAGAAACTAGTATAATTAAATACTTTTCCCCTGTATCTGAAGGATGCGAGACCAAACACAATACTTTTATCTGGCGAAAGAAAAATGGGTCTTGTCAAAGATACACTGATAATACCAGATGAAAAATATGAGAAGGAGAGGGTGGTTGTCTTGCTGGAAGGAGCTTTTGTTAGAAAACTCCCATGAACTGGATAAAAACTCAAAAATAAAGATAACAATAATCCCATTCTTATTTGTGGAGATGGGGGGACTCGAACCCCCGACCCCCGGCTTGCAAAGCCGATGCTCTCCCAGCTGAGCTACATCCCCAAGTATTTTAATTATAATGTCTTCAAGAAGAACTTGCAACTACTTCCTATGAGTCTTATAATAATTCACATGAGGATAGGAATCTTTCCTGTAATATTTGGCTTGCTTGTGCTTTTATTCGGGTGCAAAAAGAAAGAAAATAACATAATCCACCAAGCATACGAACAGCCCCTTAAGACCTACAAGAGGGCAAAAAGCAAAGTAAAACAAATAGAGAAGGAACATCTAAACAGGCTCAAGGCTATTGAAGATAGCTTAAAATGAAGTGCCTCGTAGGCACATCTGGCTGGAGCTATGCCTGGAATAAGGAGCGAAACTTATCCTGGTACCTGGAAAATACACCCTTTAACACTGTAGAACTCAATGCAAGTTTTTACCGCTTTCCATTCGCCTCTTATATAAAATCTTGGAAAAAGGCAGGAGAAAAAGGACTTAGATTTTCCATTAAGGTACATCGTCTTATAACCCATGTACATAGATTCAAAGAAGAGGCCTTTGATGTCTGGGATAAATTCAAAGCTCTATTCCTTGAAATGGACGAATTTGTTGATTTTTATTTGTTTCAGCTTCCTCCATCACTCAAACCTGACAAAAAAGAAGATATTCTTCGCTTTATAAAATACACACAGCTTAAAGAAAGATTCGCCCTTGAATTCAGGAATATTGAATGGTTCAGCGAAGATATAGAAAAGGTCTTTTATGGTATCACACTTGTTTCGGTAAGTGCGCCTAAGCTGCCTCTTGAAATATTCAACACCTCCCAGAAGGTGTATATGCGCTTTCACGGCAAAACAGCATGGTACAAATATAC
>JALVLE010000005.1 GCA_027033555.1 Caldifarciminota bacterium
CTTCATCTTGAAGAATACCCATTTTAGTAGGAAAGAGAAGGTTGAAACTGCGAACGGGAGTAAAGTCGTGCTGACCACAAACAGGACATTTGATTTGATTATCTTGGATAATTTGAGTTAGTTCTTGATTGGATTTGCCCTCAACCTTAATTTCTTGATTTTTTTTGGCAAAAAAGTCCTCGATTAAATGGTCGGCGCGAAAACGATTGTGGCAATGTTTGCAGTCAACCATAGCATCGGCAAAACCGGCAAGATGGCCAGAGGCTTGCCAAACTTTAGGATTGAGAATAATGGATGAATCAAGACCAACCATGTCGTCGCGCTTGGTGATAAAAGTTTCCCACCAAAGAGCTTCGATCTGGCGCTTAAGTTCTACACCTAGAGGACCGTAATCCCAGGTGTTGGCTAGACCGCCATAAATATCTGAACCAGGGAAGATAAACCCGCGGCGTTTGACTAGAGAAGCAATGTCATTCAAAGTTGGCATGAGTTTATTATATAGGGAGAAGTGAGAAGTGAGAAGTGAGAGGTTGATAGTTGTTGGTTCACCGTTCACCGTTCACCGTTCACCGCGTGAGGTTTTGAAAAAAATAAGGTTCCCCGCCTTTGGCGGGGCAGGCTCTACATGTTACGTGACCCATTTTTGGAGAAACCGGGGGAGTTTAGTACTTGGTTATTAGTACTTAGTACTTAGTTTTCTTATTCCTTAGAGTCTAATTGTAGGAAAAAATTAAAGATAGTTGATAAAAAAGATTGGTGCAGAGGGAAGATGGATGAGGACGAATCCTCAACCAGAGCTTCCGCCCTGCACCGTATACCTTTACAAGCCTGAGTGGATTCGAGTTTATCGTTGGAGACAAGCCCATGCCTGTGCAAGATGGTCAGGTAATTGCATTGCCCTTGCATCAAGCATAAACACATCTTCCTGGTCGAAACCTGTGTAGTATCGGTTGTAGAACTCTCGGTTAGCTAAAGCAAAGAGCATGCCTGTACCCTCATATCTGCCAGAAGCATACGAAAACCCAAGAGTCCTTACGCCAACTTCACCCAATAGACTGGTAATTAAAAACGGACATCTCGTATTTCCATTAAAGAAATAGGATGTTGTTAAATTCCAGTCTATAGGTTTATACCCGCAGACCCCCCCATCACTACATGGAATAGGAGCCCAAGTGGTGTTGTCTTGGAATCTGTATTGAACAAAGAGTTCGGCTGAAACGGAGTCTGGATTGTCTTTGAGGAAGTTCCAGATTGTAGATTCACGCACGAACTGAGCCCAGGTTTCTGGTGTCCATGGTTGGTTGGGTACTTTTTTCCCTTTTTCGTCGTACAATATTGGCATCGGGGGAATGTTTTCCTCTTGAGGAACTATAGATTGGACTTTTTGAAATGGCGGGGGTGGAGCGCCATAGATAACAAGGGTGTCTTTGGCACCAACAAAGGCACGAATCGTGATTGTTTTAGCGATACCCCCCTCATTATTGATAAACTGAACTTGATTCAATGACGCATTGGGGGCGTTCATCCATCCAATGCGCTGAATCTCGGCGATGACGTTGTCGTTGGCGTTTTTTGGTAATCCTTGTTCGTTAAGACGCCCTTTAAAAGGATCTCGTCCCCAGCCTTTCAGATTTGCCCATACTCGGCCAGCGTTGTTCCACTCGTAGTCATATACTGGTCGGACAACTACATAATCCCATGGCGTTTCTTTGTTTGGACGGTATAAGACTACATATTCGTTCTGGCGATTGAGGAAAATACGGTTCCATGTAGCATATTGGTCAGCGTCTCCGGCAGAGTAAATCAGGTAAGCACCTGATTGGTCGAATTTGCCTCCTGGAGTAAATTCGACCCATGGCGCTGGAGACTGCTTGAGATCGTTAACAAGATCGTTGAGCAGAATGGCAGCTCCCATACTATCATCAGTGGAATTTGGGACATCCCCATGTTCCCACCAGCCAGGCTGCATTTGAGCCGGTAAACCGCCAACTACCGTAACTGAATGGCCCCAGTTGAAGAAGAAAGACCCAAAAGCAATCCTAGCTTGCCAAACTTCGCTGACTACCAAGGCACGCAGCCTGGCTTGATCGACTTTAAGTTTAATCTCGCCATTGACTTCTTGGCATGGAGCATCGTAGTACCACAAAGAATCAAAGTCGTTGAGATTGGTGTGGTATTGCAT
>JALVLE010000006.1 GCA_027033555.1 Caldifarciminota bacterium
GTATCACAATCCCTGCAGATACTTATGCTTTTGTGAACTTCACAGAATGCACTCTTCCTGATACTGAGATGACACTTAGCCTTGTAATGTATCTTGATTCACAGGACAATTATCTTGTGAATGACACAGTATATAGAAGCATGAGGCTTTTAAATCCATACGGAGAGGGGTATTATTACAGAATGGAAGACCTTGGAAACGTTGATTTTATAGATATTTCTGCAAATTATGATACTATGCTTGTTTGCGGATTAAATGGTAGCAGGAAAATTGCACTTCCTTTTGCATTTCACTTTGCGGATACAGTTTATGATTCTGCATGTATTGGTATAAGCGGTGCGATAAGTCTGAATAGCAACGAAGTAAATTATACCAACACGGACCTCTACCAGCTGGAAGATGCTGATTTTATAGCCGTTTTGTGGGAGACGTGGGCAGGAAGTGAAACAGGTACCTCCGGTGACAGCGTAGTGTATATCAAGAGTTTTGGGCGGGATTCTGTGATAGTGATGTGGAAAGGTATGGAAAGAGAATTTTATAGTGCAGGTCCACTGGATTTTGAGGCTATTTTGTATCCTGACGGCAACATAAAGATGTTATACAACCTTCATATGAACTACTGGGCGAGTGCTTATGATGCCACAATCGGCATACACGCAGGAGGTGACTATGTAGAGTATACATATGATGAAACCCCGTGGATACCAGACTGGTATTATCCACACGGAATTTATTTTACCAATAAATTTGCATCTATTGGGCAAAAGAGGAACCTCGCCGGTGACATAGTGTTAAAGTCAGGACTTAATTTTGTTTATTATTTAACAAGTGAAGAAAGAAAATATAATTTAAACATTTACGATGCACAGGGCAGAAAAATCAAAGGATATTTAGTTAGGGGAAAGGGGATTGTCAGTCTAAAAAATCTGAGAAATGGTGTGTATTTTATAACTCTTGAAAGTGGTGATAAAAAAGTCCGCGTCTCTACCAAAGTTATCGTTGTCAAATAGGAGGTAGGTAATGCTGGTAAAGTTGGCGATAATGCTTATTAGTTTTGAAATAAACCTTGGTTATAACCTGAAATATTATGAGCCTATGCTCACCAAAAAGGAAATGCTTGATATAAAAGTAGCGCAACTTGAAGATAGGCTTAACAATCAGCTGATGAGGTGGGACAGTGTAAGAATCGGCGATGTAACTTACAGATTAAAAGGAAAGGGGGTTTCCGGTGTTAAGTTGTTAAAACTAAAAATGCTTTCATATACAGTAAAAACGGACAGAATAGAAGCTTTCTTTGAAGTCATTCCTGTGTCCCCTAAAGTCTTTGTATCCCAACCATGTAATAAGATAGTAAAAATGAGTTTGCCGCTATGAAAAGACACATAATAGCAATTACAATAATACTATCTTCTTTTATTGCCGTGGTGGGGAGTTGTAACGAGTATGTTCAAATACCGATTCCGCCACATGATAGTCATGAAGCAGTATCAATTACAGTTGGAATTAAAGGGGATACTCTTGATGAGGCAGTTCTCAGGGCTTTTGTTGTAAAGAATGGTGATACCTTATATGACCCTGATGATTGGGAACTGTATTTTCCGGGATGTTCACGTCCCACCTTTGAGTGGTACCGTGTTGTAGTGCGTGCTGATCCAACAGACAAAACGGTTAAATACGATTCCATTGAATATCTTGATGGAGGAATAGACCTCTGGGAAGAAAATATACCCTTAATACCCGACCAGCAGTGGGGAACATGGTACTACAAGGTAAGACTTACTTATGACTCTTTTCCTCCAAATCAACCACCTGTAAGATTATGGAAGGAATCTGCAGGAAGCGCCCCAGACTTATTTCACACAAGTCACATACATTATCCATTTGGAGACCCTATTGCAGAAAAGGCGTCAGAGTATATAAGGGTTCCATATGTCCTTGGTATAGCGAGAGATATAAATGGAGTGTGGGTGGGGAAAATTTTTTATAATGGCTTTTTTGGGCTTGACTGCTCGGGACTTGCCACCTATGCGTATAATGCAGTTGGGGGGAATTTAAGTGTTGACTTAACCGATGCAACAAAACTTAGGACTTATTACAAAAAAGAGGGTATTATGCCGGATGATACAGGATTTCTTCAAACAGGAGACCTCATTTTCGTTGCTCCTTATGGAAA
>JALVLE010000007.1 GCA_027033555.1 Caldifarciminota bacterium
TTCATCAACTCCTCTTTTGTTCTCTGGCTTCTGCCTGAGTTCTGCTCCAATTCCTTCAAAATATACATCGTTTTCAAATTTAAAACTCTCAAATTTTCTCAAATATTCTTGTTCTTTGTAGGATGTGGTAAAGAAAAACGTTCTGAACTTACCATCTTTATTTTTCTTGAGTTCCTCCAGAATCAATTTTCCCACATCAAAACCATCCTTGTCTTTTGTCCAGAAAGCGAGATTAACATCTATCACAAATATATCGTACTCATTCAAATTCAACTTGCTTATCTCGTCCAGATCATTTATAACATATATATCATCACCACGAATTCCTTTATATGCCTTTCTTTGTCTTCTATGGTCTTCTACTACTAAAATTTTCATCTCTTCCACCTCCTGCATCTGTAACATATGATAGATTATAACGCAGAAGGAAGGAATAATAAAACACACAAAAAAAACAATTAGCGCCTTAGCTTAAATATTACTCTCCAAATCTTATCTTTCATTGACTGTTCTTTTAGATTATCATAAAATTAAAACACTACTGGGGCGTCGTCCAATGGGCAGGACACAGGATTTTGGATCCTGCGATCCAGGTTCGAATCCTGGCGCCCCAGCCATTTAATTTAAGGAGGGCTTATGGAAAAAATTGTGGAATGCGTCCCCAATTTCAGCGAAGGAAGAAATCCACAGATAATCAAGGCTATTACCGACGAAATTAAAAATGTGGAAAACGTTGTCCTGCTTGATGTGGACCCGGGACAGGCTGCCAATAGAACGGTGGTTACATTTGCAGGAGAACCTGAAGCTGTTAAAGAGGCGGCTTTCAGGGCCATTAAAAAGGCCATAGAACTTATTGATATGCGCAAGCATAAAGGTGAACACCCAAGACTTGGTGCCGTTGACGTTGTTCCCTTTGTCCCGGTAAAAGGTGTCACGATGGACGAGGTAGTAAAACTCTCCCATGAGGTTGCAGAAAGGGTGGCAAGGGAACTCGGTGTGCCTGTGTATATGTACGAATACTCAGCTACAAAACCAGAAAGAAAATCTTTATCCGAAATCCGGAAAGGGGAATATGAGGGGCTTCCGGAAAAACTGAAAGACCCGGAATGGAAACCTGATTACGGAGAGCCTGTTTTTAACCCTAAATCAGGCGCTATGGTAATAGGTGCGCGCGATTTTCTTATAGCATACAATATTAACCTCAACACAAAAGATAAAAAATTAGCGCATAAAATAGCAAAAGAGATACGGGAAAAAGGGAAGCTGGTCAAGCAGGAAGATGGGACAAAGATACGTGTTCCGGGCAAACTCAAGCACGTAAGAGCGATTGGGTGGTATATAGAGGAATATGGGATTGCCCAAATTTCTATAAATCTGACAAATTATAAAGAGACACCTTTATGGAAGGTCTTTGAAACAGCAGAAGAGGAAGCACAAAAACTTGGTCTCAGAGTTACAGGGAGCGAGATAGTTGGACTTGTTCCCCTTGATGCCATCCTTGAGACCGGGAAGTATTTCCTTAAAAAACAGGGCAAATCAAGGGGTATTCCGGAAAAGGAGATTGTTCATATAGCAATCAAATCCCTGGGGCTCAACGATGTGGCTCCCTTTGAACCTGAGAAAAAAATAATAGATTACCTTTTGAAAGACCCTGCAAAAGAACGCCTTAGGAAAATGACTCTTACTGAATTCGCGGATGAGCTTTCCACTGATTCACCAGCCCCTGGAGGTGGGAGTGTAGCTGCCCTACTTGGCGCACTTTCTGCTGCTCTATCTTCAATGGTAGCCAACCTAACACATGGTAAGAAAAAATACCAGGATGTGTGGGATGAAATTGAAGAGGTTGCAATTAAAGGACAGACGTTGAAAGACAAATATCTTGAGCTTATTGACGAGGACACTCTGGCATTCAATGAGGTAATGGCAGCTTACTCTCTTCCCAAGAAAACAGAAGAGGAGAAAAAGAAAAGAGAGGAAGCTATAAAAGAGGCATCAAAAAAAGCAACGCTTGTACCACTTAAGGTGCTGAGATACACGAAAGAACTTCTATATATAGCAGAAATTGCCGCTAAAAAAGGAAATGTGAACTCCATAAGCGATGCGGGTGTGGCTGCAACTGCAGCTAAGGGTTGTGCCCGTGCAGCTTATCTTAACGTGATTATTAATACTTCTGGAATTGATGATGAGGAATTTAAAAAGAAGGTTAACGAAGAAGCGGCATCTATACTTGCGGAGGTTTTGGAAAAAGCAGAAGAAATCTTCAAATATGTTGAGTCAAAAATTAAAGAGAGCGGACAATGAAGTTATATAATACCCTTACGAAGAGGATTGAGGAATTCAAGCCGGTGAAAGAGAAAAAGGTGGGCATTTACATGTGTGGAATGACCGTCCAGGATAGGCCTCACCTCGGACACATACGTTCATTTATGGTAGGAGATGTGCTGAGAAGATATCTGGAATATAAGGGATTTGAAGTTGAATATGTTCAGAATTTTACGGATATAGACGATAAAATTATTGCTAAAATGCACGAAGAAAACATAGACTGGAGAGATGTGGGCTGGAAATATACCGAGGAGTATTTAAATGCAGCAGACAGGCTCAATATTAAAAGAGCAACACACTTTCCAAGGGCTACACAATTTATTCAGGAAATAATTGAGCTTATAGAAGAGCTTATAGAAAAGGGCTTTGCATATGTAACACCGAAAGGAAATGTGTATTTTGAGGTTTTGAAATTCCCTGAATACGGAAAGTTATCAGGCAAAAAACTTGATGAACTCCGTGAAGGTGCAAGGGTGGAACCTGATCCTGAGAAAAAGAATCCATTTGATTTTGCTCTGTGGAAAGCAAAAAAAGAGGGAGAGCCTTACTGGTACTCCCCATGGGGGAAAGGGCGTCCTGGATGGCACATTGAATGCTCCGCCATGTCCACCCATTTTCTCGGCCAGCCCTTTGATATCCACATGGGTGGACAGGACCTTATCTTTCCTCATCATGAAGATGAAATAGCGCAGGCTGAGGCTGCAAGGGGCAAAAAATTTGTAAATTATTGGGTGCATGTAGGTTTTATGCAAATTAAAGGTGAAAAGATGTCCAAGTCCACCGGCCTCTTTTTTGCTATTGAGGACATATTAAAGGAATATGACCCTAATACAGTAAGGCTTTTCATTCTTCAGAAGCATTACAGAACTCCGATGGATTATTCAGAAGAGTACTTAAAAAGTACTGAGGAAGCGTGGAAGAAATTAAATGAGGTAATGAAAAAAGGCGAAAAGGGTCCTATCACAAACAAAAGTCTTAACAGTGAGCTTCTTTCTGCATTTGAGGAGGCTATGGATGACGATCTCAACACTCCAAAAGCGATAGGCCATATTTTTTCTTTTATAAAAAACCACCCAGAAGACCCATTTACACCAGCTTTTCTTCTTAAAGTACTCGGTTTTTATACTACCCGGAGGGAGGGTTCAGATCTTCTGGACAAAGTAATGGATATTATTATCCGGGTGAGGAATAAACTGAGGAAAGAAAAGCAGTTTATTTATGCTGATTTGATAAGGGACGAGCTTGCACGGGTGGGAATACAGCTAAAAGATGGTAAAGAGGGGACAACCTGGAACATTTGATTTTTTGTATTATCAGGCATTATCGTATATAATAAAACTCAAAGGAGGAAATAGATGAGAGTACTGCTCGCCATAATAGACATCATTCTTGCAGCCATACTCATTTTCATAATTGAATATCCAGTGATAAAGGCAAAGAAGGAAGTGGAAGGTAAGATAGTATATGTTAAGGATATAAGCGCATTGCCCTTGTTTGTAGCAGAGGATCTGGGTTATTTTGATTCCATGAAAGTGAAGGTTAATATTGAAGAAGCAGGAATCGGAGGAGAAGAGGTAGAGCAGGTAAAAAATGGTACTGTACAGGCAGCTTTCGGAACAGACATGTCCACATTTGTGTATAAAGGGGCAATAAAACCAGACGCCTTTAAGATAATTTACGTAACAGAGGCCTCAATAGATAATCCCCAGACAAAGTTGCTTACTCTCAAGACAACCAAATACAGGGGAGTTAAAAGCCTTGAAGGGAAAAAGGTTGGGTATTATTCATATACAAAAGATAACAGATGGATAAAATATGTTGTGAAAAACGCAGGTGGTGCCCCTGATAAAGTCAAAACACTTCCTCAATCTTCAATGGAAGTATTAACAAGCCTGTTTGAAAAGAATGTGGATTTCTTGCTGGCAAGAACACCACAAGCTCAGGTCCTGGAAGCATCCCGGAAAATAAAGGTAGTTGAAAACGGCTTTCTTGAAAACTATGTGAGTGCTCCGTTTATTATGAATGTGGGCTATACCTCAGTTGCCAATATGCAGTTTTTCTCAGAACCTACAAAAAGAATAATAAAAGCCATAATGAAGGCTGTGGATTTCATCAGAAATAATCCTGAAAAGGCAATGGAAATTGCTGATAAATACCTTCAAATTGACTCTGTCATGGTAACCACAACTCATGTTAACCCGAAGGATATAAAGAAAACGCTCCCTGAATTTCGTAAATCTTACGAGGTGGACCCTGCAGAAATCCAAAAAATAACTGATAAAATGCTTGATGCCGAGATTCTCCTCAAAGAAGCAGACTTTTCTGGAGATTTGTTAAGACAACAGGAAGTTAAATAAGAGTTTAACATGTTTCCTGAAAAAAAGGACAGCCTTTTATGGGCTGTCCTTTTTGTTTCAACTTATATTTTATCTTTTTTCCCCTTTAATCTGTATTTATTAGCGCCTGTGGCTTTTTTATTTCTTTTTGTGTACATTAACAATACAACAAAACATGTTTTCTTGAAAACCACACTTTTGTTTTATCCTTTTTATGCCTTCCACACCTTCTGGATTCTGCATCTTCAGGTGGAAAAGGGTGTTGAGAAGTTTCTCGTACTTGGACTTTTGCTATTGCCTTTATATCTTTCCCTTTATCCTGGCCTATTTTCATTATTTAGCAGGCAGATAATGGTAAAAAAATACCCTGTATTCTACAAAATCCTCTGTGTGCCTTCATTATGGGTAATACTGGAATATATAAAATCAACAGGTGCATTCGGTTTCCCCTGGATGAACCTTTATTATTCTCAACTTAATCACTACTTTATAGCCTCACTGGCATCCATAACAGGTCCTTATGGCCTCTCTTTTATAATTGTTCTCCTGGGCTACTTGTTCTTTATTATTTATAAATCAAGAAGCAGATTATTGTTTTCCTTCACTCTTTTACTGGTTTTAATTCTGGAACTATCTGGTTATTTGGTCTATAAAAAGCTTAAAAATCTAAAAACAGATTCAGCTCTAAAAGTGGCCATTCTTCAGCCCAATATTCTACCCAGAAATATATATGACCCGCAAGAATGGTCAAAAACAAGGGACTCTGTGCTATATCTCGTGAGAAAAATTAAAAAAAATAGCGTTGATATTATTGTACTCTCAGAGTCTGCCATCCCTGGATATTTCCGATACTCTATAAGGGCAATGAGGCTCTTAAAAGATATTCATGATAGCACAGGAGCTCTTATTCTCTTTGGCACTCAGGATAAGCGAAGAGTAAAAGAGACTTACAGAACCTTCAACACGGTTATGCTTTTTGACGGCACACATATACTGGATCTATACGATAAACACCATCTCGTACCTTTTGGAGAGTGGCTTCCATACCAGTATAAACTGCCAGGGAAATTGAAAAAATTCAACCTGGGATGGGGAGATTTTTTTCCAGGCAGTATAAAAACAATTAATATTTCTGGACATAAAGCTGGAATACTTATCTGCTTTGAATCAATCTTCCCCGAGATTTCAAGGGAGCTTACAAAAAAAGGCGCTGAGATGCTGTTTGTTTTGACAAATGACGGATGGTTTGGTATATCCAAAGGTCCTATAGAACACTTTGAAATGTCTCGTCTAAGAAGTATAGAGACCGGGAGGTATATAGTAAGATCAGCAAAAACGGGCATATCCGCAGTAATTGAGCCTACAGGACGGGTTATAAAAAAACTCGGGCTATTTAAAAAAGGTATAATTATATATAATGTGCCATTTATAAAAGAGAAAACTTTTTACACTGTTCATGGGGAGTTTATGGTCTATCTCTCTTTCTTGATTGTCCTTGCATTTTTGGTGTATAATAAGCTTTACACACTAAAGGAAAGGAGGCATGGTTGATGCGTTATTTAAGATATGTGGTGAGTGTAATTATGCCAATCTCTCTTATATATGCCGCTCAGGTTGTAACAATAGAACAAATACAGGGGCATACCTCTTCCTCTCCATATAATGGCCAGGTAGTCACAACCTATGGAGTGGTGACAGGTGTTTATGTGAATACAGGTGTGAAGGGTTTTACACTTGAGGAAAAATCCCCTGCTTCGGGGCCATGGCATGGCATATTTGTATATACTGGGGTCAATCCTATTGTTTCTGTTGGGGATAGCGTGGAGGT
>JALVLE010000008.1 GCA_027033555.1 Caldifarciminota bacterium
GTTTTATACACCCCCTTCCTGGGTAAAGGACCCATTTGGCAAAGAACCCAGGCGGTATAAAGACATTCTGTTAAAGAACAGGTATAAGGTACTTTCTCCCATTACATACAACAATACAGGGGGAATTTATTTAGCCACAGATACTTTTACTGATAGCAGGGTTGTTATAAAAGAGGCTCGTGCTTTTATAGATGTGGATGAGGCTGGCTTAACCGCCCAGGATGTACTTAAGAAAGAATATGAAATTCTAAAGGGAATAGAGCATTCTCACATCGCGCCACGAGCCCTGGATTTATTCAAAGAATGGGAACACCTGTTCCTGGTGGAAGAATTAATAGAAGGACAGGACCTCAGAGAATTTGTTGTTGTAAACTCCCCTCTTCTGAAGATAAACCCCGGTATTGATGATTTTGAAAAATATCTGGAAAATTTTAAAAAGATTTTTGTGAATTTGATAAATTCTATAGAAATTTTACATAAACATGGCATAGTGTTCAGAGACTTATCACATAATAACATCCTCGTATTAAAGGATCTTACTGTAAAACTCATTGACTTTGAAAGTGCATACGTTAAAGGTGATAAACAATGGTTATATATTTTGACCCCTGGGTTTGCAAGCAAAGAGGCAAGGGAAGGAAAGGAGCCTTCAGAATACGATGATTATTATGCTATTGCACAGAATATGATTGCCTATCTTTTCCTTTTGAATGCCTTTTTTGATATCTGTCCACTTTGCAGAGAAACTTATGTTGAAGAACTCCTTAAAGACCTTCATTTTCCGAAGGAGATAAAAAATATAATAAATACTCTGTCTGATAAAAGTTCAGGTCACACTATTGATGATATTGTGGGTAAAATTAAGACGTTGAATCCTGTAAAATCCAACAAAACAAAAGGTAAAGAACGCGATGTAAAAAAAATAATAGAAAAACTGGAAACGTTTATTGAAAGGCATGCAAAAGATGAGGGAAACTTCATATTCCCACCTTCACCTCTGGGCCTTTCCACTAATACGCTATCTTTGGCCTATGGGGATACCGGTGTATTGTATTCACTCTCCTATTCTAAACTCAAAATAAACAAATCACATATTGAGAAGACTATAAAAAGGGTTAAAGAGGAAATAGATGGATTACCTCCTGGCTTTATGAACGGTCTTGCAGGCATAGGATATGTTTTGTATAAATTGGGTTTCAAAGAGGATGGTATTGATTTGTGTTTAAAATCCACGAACCATCCCCTTTTGTACAATTCCCCTGATCTTTTTCAGGGCAGCGCAGGGATAGCCCATGTGCTTTTTCAAGTATTCCTTGCAACTAATGATGAAGGGTTTTTGAACCAGAGCGTTGAGATACTGAATAGTACCTTCAAAAAACTTGAAAATTCAGAAGAAGGCTTGTATTTTGTTAACGCTGATAACGATGTCCACTATGGATTAATGCATGGTTCTTCCTCAATAGCATACGTTGCCATGGAAATTTATAATAAGGTTAGGAAGCCAGTTTTCAAAAAGCATGCAAAAAGACTCCTTGAGTTTGACCTTTCAAAAAGAGTGGAGATAGAAAAAGGGGTATATTCATTCCCGCCCTCTCAAAACAATAATAACACGGTTTTGCCTTATTTAAGGTACGGAACAGCGGGTATAATAACCACGCTTCTTGAATTTTACAGAGCAGAAGAGGAAAGGGACTTTGCAGTAGAATGGATAAATATGCTGCTCCCTGATTTAAAAAGAAAATACACAATATTCCCCGGTTATTTTAATGGAATGGCAGGAATAATAGATACACTTATCAGTGTTTATCAGACCATGCACGTACAGGAGGTAAAAAAGGCAATCAAAAAAGCTGTAGAAGGGTTGCTTATGTTTTTAGTGGATAATAAAGATTATGCTTTTTTCCCTTCTGATGGACTTTTTAGAACAAGTGCAGATTTAGGAACAGGTATATCCGGGATAATGAATGTTCTTTATAGATTTTCAGAGATGGAGACGGAAAAAAGTCCTTTGTTTACAGGAGGAATCCATGAAAAAACACAAAGAGTTTTTTGAATTCATAAAGCCTGTAAAAAGCAAGATAATGTTACTTGTCATAATATCTTTTATAGTGGAAAGCCTGACTCTGGCGAGTCCTTTTCTATTGAAAAATATTGTGGACAAA
>JALVLE010000009.1 GCA_027033555.1 Caldifarciminota bacterium
AACTTGAAATAGGGACCAGTGGGATGGGCGGAAGATGGAGAGAAATTAAGAACTTTGCAAGACTTTCTGACGCGAATATAAATAACACCATAGATTCAGCAAGTACTACTATAAGAGCGCTTATAGGGGAAAGTTTAAATATGGATTTGCCTACTGTAGTCATCACTTTGTATGAATAAGTGAAAATGCCTACAGCTATAGCTACACCGCCGATGAAAAAAAGAATCTGGGTGCCTGTGATATGTATAATGTTAAAGAGGTTCACATCTTTAAAGGGATTTGCTGTGACGAATACGCCCATAACATTGGCGATATTGTTAGCTCCAAGAGAGTAGGCGCCAAAGGCACCTATTAAGACGAGCCCGATGCGAGTGTACATATCCTGTTCAAGGATGTGTATTTTTATCTTTCTTAAAAAGAACATGGTTAACTTGTAGAGAACATACGCAAAGAAACCGGTGAGAATGGGATTAATAACCCAGGTAGCCACAATTTTCGTAAGGGCGTCTGTATCTATTAATGCGCCTGCAAATAAGTCCCAGCCCACAATAGCTCCTACTATTGCCTGGGTAGTAGACACAGGAAGTCCCAGTTTTGTCATCCATGCCACAGTTATTGCCGCAGCGAGCGCCACAGTAAAAGAGCCTCCCAGGGCATTTACAGCACCCAATTTACCTAAGGTATGGGCAGCTCCTGCACCGCTTATTACCGCTCCGATGATAACAAAAATAGAGGCAATAATGGCTGCGGTGCGGAATTTGACCATTTTGGTGGCGACAGCAGTACCAAAAACATTGGCAGCGTCGTTTGCTCCAAGTGACCACCCCAAAAATATTCCGCTTAAAAGATAGAACCAGACCATTTTATGCGAGTCTCTTCATTACATATATAGAAATTCTATCTCCCACGTCTTCTGCTTTGTCTGCAATAAGAAGAAGCTTTTCTACAAAAGTTGACACATGAATTTTATGTGCAAGGTCCATTTCGGTACTTTTAAAAATGTCGTTCTTTATTTTATTGCCTACTCTATCCGATTCCTTCTCATGAAACATGATTTTTGTAATATGGTCTCTGACGGCTGTAATATTTTTAAAATAAGAACGCACTGTTGTAACCATTTCTTCCACGGAAGCAGCACTTTCTGTTGCAAGGTCATAAATGTATTTATCTGCAAAGTCCGGTATCTGGGGCCTTTCTACTTCAAAACCCATAATAGTATCTGCTATTATATTGAGTACGTCGTCTGAATTTTCCAAGAGTGCAAGTACGTCACCACGGGCTTCAGGAAGGAGCATTTCCGAGTACAGCTTATTTTCAATTTCCCTTCTAAGCGTGTCTGCTTTACCCTCAAGCTTGTCAACAAGTTCAGCCCTTTTGGAGAATTCCTCAAAGTTCTCTTCAAGATAATATTTTATACCCTGTCTAAATTCAAGTGCTGCTTCCATGATGACATCAAGGAATTGGTCTATCTTTGCCTCAAGTTCCTTTGTTTTTTTGAAGACAGGTAGCATTTTTATACTCCTTTTGTGAGGATAAGATTATAAGATTTGCGCTTTATAAAATCAAGGAAGAGGCCTTTTCTATTATTCTCCTATGAGATGAGAAGGGGATGTGTGGAATGTTGTTGAGGGGAAAAAATCGGGCGTCGCTTGCATCGTCGCCAGGGATTATTTCTCCCGATACCTCTTTAATTATGAAGCCCATAACAACCACAGAGCCGTATCTTTTTGAGTTCTGGGTTACTGCACAGCAGAGTTCTGGATTTTTTCCAGTAAGGCCTGTTTCTTCTTTTAACTCTCTCAAAGCGCCTTCCTCAGGTTGTTCATGAAGTTCCAAAAAACCCGCAGGTAGATTCCATTGGCCAATATTGGGCAGGTTCTTTCTCTTTGCAAGAAGGATTTTTCCATCTTTTATCACCACGGCAGCGACCACTGGAACGGGGTTCATATAAATGATTCTATTGCATTTTGCGCATACGAGACGTTTATGTCCATCTATAAACCTGTGTGTTAATGCGCCCCCACAGTAAGGGCATTTTGAAATATCCATTTCAAAACTCATTCCATAATTTTCCCTTCAAATTCAAAGCCAGAAAATTGTCCTTTAACTGATTTTATGTAATTTTCAGTCCTGTAAAAAAACTGAATATAGTCCTTTCTGTTCCTTATAAGACGCACTGTGTTTCCATCTGGTATGACTTCAATAGTGTCAGTACTTTTTGTAAAGAGAAAGATTCTGTTTTCCTTTTTACCTATAAAGGTAAATTCTGGAAATGGAGCTGTGCTGTAAGCATATTTTATAGCAAGGTCAAGTATGGGATACCCGGTATTGTTCATATTTATTCTTATGGTTCTGCTTCCAGTAAATATGGTGGATGTTCTTACTTTGAGAATTGAATCTTTTTTTTCAATGTGAAGGGTTCCTGATAGGCTGAGTCCATTTCCGTATACGCGATAACGGATTTTGGCAGGGTTTTTTAAGGGAGGATGATTGGTAAATAACGTTTCTATATTTCTTTCTGCTTTCGGGGTGCGTTTTATTACTGCGCACCCCGAAAGCATCAAAACTGTAAAGAGTAAACTATTTAAGATTCCAGATTTCTTCAATGTGCCAGAGGAGTTCCTTGAGTTCAAAAAGGGTCACATCACCCATGTGACCTATTCTGAATGTTTGCTCTTTTAGTTTCCCGTATCCATTGGATATGGCATAACCTCTTTTTGCAAGTTCCTTATTGAGGTCTTTTACGCTGAAGCCCTTTGTGTTCTTTATGGTGCTAACCGTTGGAGACTCGTATCCTTTTTCAGGGAACATTTCAAATCCGTGTTTAAGTGCCCACTTTCTTGTAAATTCTGCCATTACAGCGTGTCTTTTGTATCTTGCCTCAACTCCTTCTTCAAGTATTCTGTCCATCTGATAGTCCATGGCATAAAGAAGTGAAACAGCAGGAGTTGCAGGTGTTTGATGTTTTTCCTCGTATTTTTTGAGCATTCCAAGGAAGTCAAAGTAGTATCCTCTGTTTTTGACCTTTTTGGCTTTCTCTATTGCCTTTTCGCTCACCACTGTAACTGTAAGTCCTGGAGGCAGAGCAAATGCCTTTTGCACACTGGCAAATACAACATCAATGCCCCATTCCTCTGGTTTTATAGGAGCACCCATCATTGCGCTTACAGCATCAACCAGTAAAAGGACATCGGGATAGTTTTTCATCATTTCGCCAATTTCCTTAAGTGGGTTCATGACGCCTGTGGAGGTTTCATTGTAGGTGACAAGTACTGCTTCGTACTTTCCTGTTTTAAGTTTCTCCTCTATCATATCAGGTTTTATAGCTTTACCCCATTCTACTTCTATCACATCTCCCTCTTTTCCGTTTGCAAGCCCTATCTTGTACCATCTCTCGCTGAATGCCCCACAGATGGTTGAAAGAAACTTTTTCTCTACCACGTTTCTCAGTGTTCCCTCCATAACGCCGGTTGCGGAGGAAGTGAATATAAAAACATGATTCTTGGTACCAAGGGCTTTTTTTACCTTCTCAGTTACACTGTAGAAGAGTTCTGAGAATTCATTCATTCTGTGACCGATCATCCATTTTGCCTGTGCTTCAAGTACCTCTCTTCTAACCTCAGTGGGGCCTGGAATAAAGAGTTTTTTGTGCATTAATAGCCTCCTTGTTTTCAGGTTTTATGTATATTTTAGAGAATTTTTTGGGGTCATACAAGAAATATGCATAGATTTAAAATTTTTTATAATCTCACCCTGTTCTTGCCTTCTTTGTCTTTTTTTACACATGCGAATGCATTGTGGTTATGTATGGACTCGTAGCTCGTTACCTGAACAAAGTACCATGTTATGTTTTCATTGTTATCCAGCTTATGAGCGACTTCTCTTGCCACATCCTCCACGAATCTTGGATTATCGTAGGCAAGTTCTGTAATATACTTTTCATCAGGTCTCTTTAAGAGTGCAAAAAGTGGAGCAGAGGCGCTTTCTTCGGCATACTGAATAAGTTCTTCAAGCCAGACCATTTTCTTCATCCTAACGCTTATAAGCACCCTTGCTCTCTGGTTATGAGCACCTCTTTCACTTATTTCTTTGCTACATGGACATAGTGTATTGACAGGAACAGAGACCTCGGTTATAAAATCAAAGTTTTTACCCAATTCTGCAACAAATCTGGCATCATAGTTCATAAAACTTTCTGCGCCTGTCACAGGAGCTTTTTTCTTAATAAAATACGTGAAATGGATGTCAACATGTGCCCTTTCTGCATCCAATTTTTTTCTTAGATCACCGAGTAATTTCTTAATATTATTGGGGGAAATGCTATCAAGATATACATTAAGCACCTCAATAAATCTTGACATATGAGTACCTCTGAAATTGTGAGGGAGGTTGCAGTAGAGGTTAATCCTTCCTATGGTGTTCTGCACTCCATTTGATTTATCAAGGACTTTAATAGGATAGACAATATCACTCACACCGACCCGGTCAAGTGGAATTTCATGATTGGCTGGTTCTGATTGTACATCTCGCATTTTATTCATCATTTCTTAAAAATACACAGTTTTCATCATCTTCGCATACCATGACCTCATAGAGAGAAACATTTTTTTTGAATTTTTCTGCTTTTGACCAGATAAATTCAGCAATGTTTTCGGTGGTGGGATTCTTGAAGCTCTTGTTTAGGTCTTTACAGTCTATACTGTTTAATATTTCCTGTTGGATGAAATGTTCAAGTTCCTGAAAATCTACCATTAAGCCATCATCCTCCTTTTTGTTGCCTGTGTAAGTGATTGATGCAAGGAATGTGTGTGTATGCTTCTTCTCAAAAATCCCTTGTATTTTCACTGCGTGAGATGCGTGAAATTTGAATTTTTTCCTTATATAAAACTTTCTATCATACATCCATTACCACCTCAGTCTCATATGTGTCTTTATTCTTGATAACATGCAGGTTATGATAGGTTATTGCTTTGACTTCTTTTTTTATTTCCTCTCTGTTTAGTTTTATGTAGTAAAATTCGCACTCTATTGCTTCGTCTGGCTTAAAAGTTTTTATGGCAATTGAACATATTTTTTGCTCCTTTACGAGTGTAATATACAAAATCTCATCAAGGAAGTCGTGTAAGAGTATATCTACATCTTCTCCTTCTATGCGGATGACTCCCCGTTCTTTCCCCGTGCATTTGTAATTTTTCCCGAAGATTATTGTATAGAGAGCTTTAAAAGATTCTATAAAAAGGTCTTTTAAAGTCTTGGCAAAAACCTTTATTCTTAAATCTGCTGTGTGTGGCAGTTCAACGAATGGCATGTGTTAATTTTATGGGAAAAGCGATGAAAAAAGAAGTTCTTGACTTTTTATCGCCGTAGGTATATATTAAAAGCACTAACGAACGAAAAGGAGGTGTATATGAAAAAGTTAAGCCTTATGGCAGGTGTGGGAATACTCGCAGTTATACTTACGGGGTGTGGCCCCAAAAAAGCAACAAAAGAGACACTTTCTCAGATAGAGGAATGCAGAAAAGCTGAGCAGGCAGCTCAACAAAAAATAGAAGAGTTAAATGCCCAGATACAGGAGCTCAAATCTGACAACCTTGATGGCAAGATTCAGGCGCTTCAGCATGAAAGAGATTCACTTAAAAATTATCTAAATCTCCTTGAGCAAGGATATTAAGGAGGTGTAAAATGAAAAAAATTATTGTATTATTTGCAATATTTGCTTTCGTGGGAATGGGGTATGCTCAGGAGGGTAATAAAAAACTTACAGAAGAGGAAGCTCTCAAAATACTGGAAGACTGTAGAGCCAGGGTATCTGATCTAAATACAAAAATTGAAAATCTTAAGTCCCAGCTGGAGCAGCTTAAATCAGAAAGGGCTCAGAAAGAGGCCCAGATCAATTCTTTAAAAAAGGAAATTGATGACTTAAAGGCGGAGATTGCAAAATATCCCACAGAATATACCGTTGAGAAAGGCGATTATCTTGCAAAAATAGCTGCTAAAAGGTATATATACAACAATGCAAAAGCCTGGCCCAGAATTTATAGAGCTAACAGAGACCTTATTAAGGATCCGAATTTGATTTACCCTGGTTGGACTCTTAAGATACCCCATGGGCTTGTCAGGGAGTTTGAGGTGATACCAGGAGATTATCTGTGGAAAATAGCTGGTTTTAGCTGGATATATAACAATCCCAGAATGTGGACAAAAATTTACGAAGCAAACAAGGATAAAATTAAAGACCCTGACCTTATTTATCCTGGTCAGGAGCTTGTTATTCCAAGAGACTAAGATACTATTGAAAGAAAGCATGCTCCCCCGTATGTGCTATTTTCATACGGGGGATTTTTATAATTATGGGTAAAAAACTAAAAATACCACTTGATGATATTGATGCACGTAGATTTTTGGGTGTCAACGATAGCACGCTCAGGTTTCTCAAAAAGAGGACCGGAGCAAGGGTGTGGGTGGAGGAGGATAATCTATTTGCAGAAGGAGATGAAACTCAGCTTAAGCTTGTGAGAGAGCTGGTAGGGGTTCTTAAAGGTATTCTTGCAAGGAGAGGGTACATTAGTGAAGAAGATATTACAGATATTCCCGTGTCACTCAATAATAGGAAAGTTAACTTGCAAAATTACAGTGATATTTTTATAGATACTCCGAAAAGAAGGATCTATCCCAAAACAGCCAATCAGGCGGAATATATAAAGGCAATCAGAGAAAACGACATTGTGGTTGGTATAGGCCCTGCTGGTACAGGTAAGACGTATCTCGCTGTAGCGCTTGCCATTGAATTTTTGAAAAGCGGGAAGGTAGAGAAGCTAATACTTACAAGACCGGCGGTGGAGGCAGGAGAATCTCTTGGTTTTTTGCCTGGAGACCTTGAGGAGAAGATAAATCCATATCTTACTCCACTTTATGATGCTTTATATAGCATGATGGGGTATGAAAGGGTTAAAGCTCTTATAGAAAGAAGAATGCTTGAGATAGCTCCGCTGGCTTATATGAGAGGAAGAACCTTTCATGATGCCTTCGTTATACTGGATGAGGCTCAGAATACAAAGGCTGTACAGATGAAAATGTTTCTTACCAGGCTTGGGGTGCGTTCAAAACTCGTCTTAACAGGAGACGTAACCCAGATTGATTTGCCTCATAAATGGCATTCAGGGCTTGTTGAGATCCAGCAGGTTTTAAAGGACATAAAGGGTATAAAATTTGTATATTTTGGCAAGGAAGATGTGATAAGGCACAGGCTTGTGAAAGATATAGTGGAGGCGTATGAAAAATATCAATCTAAGAAGAAGGAAGAGATGGAATAATCTTCTTATTTCAATTGCTCATGTTGTTTTATTGGTCGCGTTTGCGGAATATTTTTATCCCTACAGAAGTGAGTATAAGATAAAAAGTCTCAAAATCGGAGACGTTAGCGAGTATGATATAGTGGCTCCCTTTTCATACGCGGTTAAAAAGAGTAAAAAAGAAATAGAAAGAGAGAGAAGGCTTGCGATGGCACAGGTTTATCCCTACTATTCGTATGTTCCACAGATCAAAGATACCCTTCTTATGAGAGTTGATTCCTCTGCAAATACCCCCATGGATATTAAAAATGCTGCAAAGAACTTTATCAAAAAATATTACGGGTTCAGAATTATACCCACGAAAAGGGGAATTACAACAGATAGTATTGTTCTCATTTATAACCAGAAAGAAAAAAAATATCCGCTTAATAGATTGAAAGACCTTGAGGAGCTTCAGGATATTCTCTCTCAGGAAGCGTATTATTATTTTCCTACGGACGATAGGAAAAGGCAGAGTTTTATAAATTTCCTTTCAAGCCTGTTAAGAGAAAACTGCGTGCCACTTACCGAGCTGACAGAGAAGAAACGCAAAGAGGCTGCATCACAGATATCTGAGACTAAATTCCTGGTGGAGAGGGGAGATGTTATTGTGAGAAAAGGGGATACAATTACACCTGAAAAGTATGAGATGATTCAGGCTATGTATGAAACCGGCAGGTTCAATTTTCAGGGTATGTTGTGGAAAAGGCAATGGGTACGTGTGTTTTTATTTCTGGTGCTTGTTCTGAATTTGATATTTACACTTTTTGTTTTTATGCCTGATACTGTGTTTCAGGTGGAAAAATACGTTCCTTTGTATATCACTTATTTTATCGTGCTTTTTACGTATTCCCTTGTTATAAAAAATAGCCTTGACCCCTATTTGACACTTGTGCCCTTTGCAGGTATTTTCCTTGCCATAGTTATCAGTAGAGAATATTCAACATTTGTTTTATTCCTTCTTTCAATGCTTATGGCAATCTATGCAGGGAGTAGATTTAATATATTTATTTATAATATGCTTGTTGGTTTTGTAGCAACCCTCTCTGCAAGAACTATAAAGACAAGGTTCGCCATCTATTATTCTTTTTTTATTATTTTTCTTTCTGAAGTTCTGCTTATTGTCTTGATGTCATATGGATTTGATGCAAAGCCCAACGTGCATGTTAAAGCACTTCTTGCCACATCTGCATCGGCTTCTTTGTTCTCTGTATTGTTGTTTATGGCTGTACTTCCTGTTTACGAAAGAGTTTTTATGGTTGCGACAGATTTCTGGCTTATGGAGCTTTCCAATCTCAATCATCCTCTTTTAAAAAGGCTTGCCGAAAAGGCTCCTGGTACATTTACTCATTCTGTATCTGTGGGGAATCTTGCCTCAATTGCGGCAGAGGCCATTGGAGCAAATGCAATACTCGCAAGGGTGGCTTCATACTATCATGATATAGGAAAAGTGAAACATCCTTCCTTTTTTATAGAAAACCAGACTGGAGAGAATCCCCATAATAAGCTTTCTCCAGAAATGAGTGCGCAGGTAATAATTGCACACGTAGTGGATGGGGTTAAGATAGCCAGAAAAAATAGATTGCCCAAAGAAATTATACGCGTTATAGCCACTCATCATGGGAGGTCTTTGTTACTCCCCTTTTATAAAAAAGCAAAGGAGTTAAAAAAGGATGTTAAAGAGGAGGATTTTAGATACCCTGGACCTTTACCTGTTACAAAGGAAGAGTCCATCGTTATGCTTGCAGACAGTGTTGAGGCAGCAGTAAGGAGCCTTAAGGCAAGGGATGATGAGAGTGTGCGGAAGTTAATCAAAAATATAATTGACTATAAGATTGAAACAGGGGAGCTCAGTGAATCACAGCTCACTCTGAGTGATATTGCAAAAATAGAAGAAGCTTTTACCAGGCTGGCCGTATCAATTGTTCATACAAGAATTGAATATCCGATAAACAATAATGAGAATAATAGCTAAAAAAGGGTTGTTAAAAAAAGGGTTCAAGAAAAAGCTTTTAGAGTTTTTGAAAGATACCTTCCCTTCGGTATATAAAAAACTTGAAATCGTAATAGTGGGTGAAAATACAATGCGAAAGTATAACAGGAGATACACAGGTTCCTCCAGAGCAACCGATGTCCTTGCTTTTGACATAGGAGATACATACACGATTATAGTATGTTCTGATACGGCACGCAAGAATGCCATACTTTATGGGGAACGTTACGAAAATGAGCTTGTATTGTACATTGTCCATGGCATTTTACATCTTACCGGTTATGATCATAAGGTGCAGGGGAAGGAAGAGTTGATGAGAAGAAAAGAGGAAGAGCTAATGAGAAAATGGAAAACTTTATACTATTCCTGATTTTTCTGATTTTGTCATTTATTTTTTCAGGTTACGAGACGGCTTTTTTCTCATTGTCTGCATCGCAGAGAGAACGGTTATCCCTTAAATACCCTTCTCTTGGACTCCAGAGGTTCCAGGCTGATAGAACAACGCTATTAAACACTCTGCTTCTTATGAATTTGCTGGTAAACACTCTTAACTCGTTTGTATTTGCCAGTATTGTGGAAAATATGAAAATGTTGAGTACTCTTTCTGATAGATTTATTATGCTGGCTCAAATCCTTGGTTTTTTTGTAGTGCTGCTTTTTACAGGAGAAATCACACCTAAAGTTATAGCTATAAGAAATCCCGAGTTTTTTGTGAAAAATTTCAGTTTTTTGGTTATGATTTTTTACAAAGGTTTGGGCTGGATTATAAGGCCTGTTTCAACTTACATAAAACTGATTTTTACTGGGAAAGAGGGTGAAGGAATCAATGCGGAAAGAATTATCGCAGAGCTCAAAGGATTTTTCCCGGACGTTGAAGGGGTATTTACGGGTATTGGCATAATAAGAGGGAATGTAAAACGTATCCTGAAAAATAAGAAATATGTGGTTTCCATACAAAAACATATGACGGTGGAGGATATAGACAGGATAGTTTTAAAGCATCCTCATTCTATATATCCAGTTGAAGATAACGAAGAAGTAGTGGAGATACTCAATCTCAGGGAAAGCGACGCAAATACGCTGAAATTCAAGAATGTGAAAATTATACCCGAGACCCTGAAGATTGTAGAGTATCTTAAAGAGACAGATGATGAATTGAATGGTTTTAGAGTGGTTGTGTCTGAACATGGAGAGTATATCGGAATAGTAACGTTTGATGATCTTTTAAAGGTATTTGCTTCCCATACCAGCATAAAAAAAATAAAGGATAGCGTCTACATAGTAGAAGGGCTTGCACAGATAGAGGAGATTGAGAACAAACTCGGTATCTGCCTTGATACTAATGCAGAAACTTTTATGGGGTTTATTATGGAAAAAACCGGAAGAATACCTGAAGAGGGTGAGAGATTATGTATAGGTAATTTATCCTGTGAAGTTTTGTCAAGAAAGCAGGGCGAGATAAAGCTGGTGAAAGTAGAGGTGAAATAATGTTATATCTTCTGTTTTTTGTTCTTTCCGTTATGTTCGTCTCTTTTTACACATTCTTTGAAATGGCATACATACTTTCTTCTAAAGAGCGAGCTTTTATGAAAGGAAAAATTGCGGAGTTTCTTAGAAAGCCTGAAGAAGTTATTATTACTGTGCTTATGGGTACAAACCTATGGGCTATAGCGGCATCTATATTTTTCAGGAAGTTTATGGGAAAAAGCGGTGGAGGCGAAATAATTGAAGGCGGACTTCTTGTGACAATTATACTTTTTATTTTTTCGGAAATGCTTCCTAAGAATGTTGCCACTTATAAGTACAGGGAGTTTTTCCCCTTTGTTGCCCCACTTATATGGTGGACCTATTTAATTTTTTCACCCGTGGTTAAAGCAATGGAAATAGTAATGCGCAGATTTTACGGAAAGAGCAAGAGTATAAAAAGAGAAAAAGAGAGAGATGTGATTGCTTATATAGCTGAAACCAGAAAAGAGATACCTGATAGTGATGTTGAAATGCATGTTGACGTGATTGAAGAGACGGTGCGTTTTCTGGCCTCTCCCGTTATTGATTACTCTCTTGGTTTGAAAGATATTTGTTTTATTAATGCGGATAGCCCAGATTACTTAAGGGCTAAGAAAAGCGATTTTTCTCTCGTATATAAAGGCACTATTGATAATATTATTGGGGTTTTGAAGGGAAAATATATATATCCCCTTCAGAAGGGATATTTTGTACTGGAACAGGTACTTGAGGAACCTATTTTTGTCCATGAAAATCAAAGTGTAAAAAAGGTTATCAATGAGCTCTGGGAAAGTGGTAAAAGAGAAGCTATTGTGGTAGATGAGCATGGAAATATAAAAGGAACATTTTCCACAGGCTTGCTCAGAAATGTGATTTTAAAAATATCCAGAGGACATTTTGTCACTCTATGGGGAACGGACAGCGTGGAAAGACTTGCAAAATTGTGTGGCAAGGTAAATACTATTGATATGCAAAAATCTCTTCATGAATTTCTGCTGGAGAGGCTAAACGGGGAGTTGAAAGAGGGAAGCACCTTGTATCTTGAAGAATGTCGTATTACCATTATATCCATGGAAAGGGGAGTGGTAGGGAAGGTTATAGTAGAAGCAAGGAGAGGCAGGAATGAAAGTTAGTTTTGAGAACAAAGCTGTTGTGGTTGTAGGGGACTTAATACTTGATGAGTATATAGAAGGGAAAGTGGAGAGGATCTCTCCAGAAGCTCCTGTGCCTGTTGTGGAGCTTTTGAAGGATGAACACAAGCCCGGTGGAGCTGCCAATGTGGCTGTATTATTAAAAACCCTTGGGGCTGAAGTGAAACTCGCTGGAGTTGTGGGAGAGGATGAAAGGGGCGAATTTTTGCTGGATTTGCTCAGGGAAAGAGGTATAGACACTTCTCTTGTGGTAAAGGAGAAAGAAAGGCCCACTACTGTGAAAACCCGTATTATTGCCAGGGCTCAACATATAGTGAGACTTGATAGGGAAATAAAAAAGCCGGTAGCTGAAGATACACAAAAAAGAGTTATTAAAAAGCTTCTTGATGTCCATAGTTCTATTGATGCGGTACTTATTGAGGATTATGATAAAGGTTTTATTACCGGGGATATTGTAAATGCAATAAAGTCCATGAACAATCCTATTTACGTGGATCCTAAAATAAAAAATATCCCGTTTTACACAGATATTCATGTACTTAAGCCAAATTTTTCGGAATTTAAGGCGGCAATTGGTTATTTAAAAGATATGGACGAGGATACACTCTATAATGAGGCAAAGCGCTTTAGAAAAGCCCAGAATGTTGAAATTCTTATAATAACATTGGGAGAAAAAGGGATGTTGGTTTGTACAGAGGAAAAGGTCTGTCACATTCCAGCTATTAAAAGGGAGGTTTTTGATGTTACTGGAGCAGGTGATATGGTTATATCTGCGTTTACTTTGTCGGACCTCGCAGGCTATGATCTACTGGATGCAGCGGTAATTGCCTCAGTTGCAGCGGGTATAGAAGTTACGAAACTTGGAGCAACCCCAATAACTGTTCATGAGATAAATGCTGTGCTGGGTGACGAATATCATAAAATAAAGGAGCATATAAGATGCAATATATCTTAGTTTTCTATGCGATTTTCCCTGTTAGGTCTCCTTCTCCTTCAAAGGCCATGCTTTATTCAGCTGTTTTCCCTGGTATGGGACAGTTTTATAATGGTGATTATGTAAAGGGTGCGATAATGACAGGTGTTTCTGTATTTTTGTTGTCCTCTGCGTATGTAAATTACAGAGAATCCCATAAATATGAAAAGGGTAGCTCTGGCTGGGAATTTTACAGAAAAGAGGCGTTTTCTTTCGGCTTATATTATCTGGGTGTGTATCTTTATTCAATAGCTGATGCATACGTTTCGGCTCATTTGTATGGTGTGAAGTATTATTTTAATAAGAGCCATAAAAACACAAATGACAGATGAGTATTGGAAGACTCTATGTAGTATCACCTGAACCAGATGATGGGATTATTGAGCGACTTATAAAGGCCGGCAGATGTGGCGCAGACCTTATACAGATACGCAGTAAAGTCCTTTCTCCTGAGAGATTAATAAAAACGGTATTATACATAAAAAAGCACCTTCCGGATAATATCCTGGTGATAGTGAATGACTATCCTGACGTTGCAATTTACGCAAAGGCTGATGGAATTCATGGAGGAAAGGATGATTTTGATCTTAAAGACATACAGGAGTTTAAAAAAAAGTATAACCTGACGGTAGGTGTGAGCGTGTATGACTCTCTTGAGAGAGCAAAGCTTGCAGAAAGATACGGTGCAGATTATGTTGCGTTTAGTTCGCCTTTCCCATCACCTTCAAAGAAAAAAGTGTTAACTCCTATTAAAATAATAAAGGAAGCAGTATCAAAACTAAAGGTACCTGTGTTCGTAATAGGAGGTATTACTCCTGAGAATGCTCCCTCTATGCTTGAGATTGGAGTGCATGGTGTTGCAGTCCTCTCCTATGCTTTTAGAGGAGATACCTGTGAAAATATTAAAAGATTGAAAAAGACTATTGAAAAATATGCTATTTAAGAGAATATTAAGTTTTGGAGAGAGGATATTTGCCCTTATACTTTTTTTATTTAATCCCAGGAAAGCGTCTATTGAGCGAAATCTTAAACATCTTGGAATAGGTGGTCATAGAGCAAAACTCGCATATCTTACCTATTATAACCTTTTTAAGGCCTATAAAATGCTTGCTGGATACATTTTTTTTAAGAAAAGGCCATATTTTGAGATAGAAAATGAGGATTACATAAAAACTGGAAGATTATTTGTGAGCATTCATTATGGGCCATGGGATATAGCCCTGAGACTTGTAAAAGAAAAATACTCTTTTGTTTCAGTGGTTGGCAGCAGGGACATTCTTACCAGGCTGAGGAAAAAGAGCGGAATTCAACTGGTTTATTCCAGTGACGGACTTGCCAGGGTGCTGAAGGCAGCAAGGGAAAACAGATTGGCACTTATGCTTGACAGAACTTATTTTGAGAAAGGAACGTATATAAAAGTTGGAAAATCCAGAATGAAGATTTCAAGGGCAGCTTTTATTATTGCCAGGCGGCTTAAAGAGGATCTGTTTTTTATCTGGGCAGAGCCGCAGAAAAAAGGAGTAAAGCTCCGGATAAGAAAAATTCCTTATGGTTCCTTAAATGAGATGAAAAACCAGATAAAAGAGCAAATAAACAGGCTTCTTTTGTCTCATCCAGAGTACTGGTTTAATTTTTTTGTTGAGTGGGCCTGATATGTATCCTATTAAGGCTTTTTATTGACTTTGACCAATCATTCACTAACATTTATAATTATTACACAACGCAAACTGAAACTATAAGGAGGTTATTATGGGACTTTTGAGAGAGGAGGATAAGGCTCAAATAAGAGAAATGTTCAATTCCAGAATGAAAGACAATGTGAACATTGAATTTTTTACAGGGGCGTCAGGATGTGAATATTGCGCTGACACTTTGATGATATTAAAAGAGGTATCAGAACTTGATAATAGAATAAACCTGGTAGTTTATGAAAAAGAGGATGAAAATTCAAAGCTCGCTTTTTCAAAGTTTGAGATAGACAAAATACCGGCTTATACTGTTACTAAGGATGGAAAGGATTATGGTTTTAGATATTTTGGAATACCATCAGGGTACGAATTTAGTACCCTTTTAGAAGATATAATGATGGTATCTTCTGGTAATCATGAGCTTTCTGACGAGACTATAAGAAAAATATCAAGCCTTCCATCTGAGATTCTAATTTATGTGTTCATTACTCCTACGTGTCCTTATTGCCCAAGAGCGGCTATTACTTCTCATAGGCTTGCCTTTGCATCTGAAAAGATTAAGGCCCACGTTATTGAATCAATTGAGTTCCCGCAGCTTGCCGACAAATATGGAGTTTCAGCTGTTCCCAAGATAGTGGCCAATGATAGAGTAGAATTTGAAGGCGCACTCCCGGAACCTGATTTTGTTGATAGAATATTGCAGGCAATATAACATGAAAGAGATATTGAAGAAAGGGCTTGATAGTTTTTCAGGAGAATATGCAGATATAAGGTATGAGATAAGAAGAAAGACTACCATAATTTTCAAGGGGAAAGAACTTGAAAAGGCATCAAGAGAGATTTCACAGGGTGGTGGAGTAAGGGTATTCAATGCGGGAAGTGAGGGATTTGCAACGTTTTCAAGGCCTGAGGATGTAAAAAATGCGGTGGCTGAAGCAGATAGGCTTTCAAAAGTAGCAAGGCCTGAAAAAGAAGCACATCTTGTTGAAGTTAAACCCATTGTTGCTGATTTTATTCCTGCACTCAACAGAGATCCAAGAAAAATAAGCCTTGAAGAGAAAGTGGAGCTTTTAAAAAAATACAATGACATAGCTCTTTCTGGTGGCGAAAAGATTACCTCTACCACATCTGTTTATCAGGATGAAGAAGTAGAACGTTATTACATATCCACCGACGGAACGATTGTTAAGGAGGTGCGGGTATATTCAGGAATACGTGTAAGTGTACTTGCTGCGGATGGAAGCAATGTACAGGCTGGTTCGGTGACTTTTGGAGATCAGAGGGGGTTTGAAACTGTGTTGGACAAGGAAGAGGATGTGGAAAATGCCATTAAAGATGCAATCTCCTTGCTCAGTGCCGAGCGTGTGCAGGGAGGGACTTATACTGTAATACTTGATCCGGAAATAGCGGGGGTATTTATTCATGAGGCATTTGGTCATCTTTCAGAAGCTGATCATATTTATCGCAATGATAAGCTTCAGGAGATAATGATAATAGGTAAAAGGTTCGGTCCTGACTTTCTAAATGTGGTAGATGATGGTTCCCTTAAGGGGGAAAGAGGTTATATAGCAATTGACGATGATGGAGTTTTACCCGAAAGAACATATATAATTAAAAATGGGAAACTCAATGCAAGGCTCCACTCCCGGTTTACAGCTGCCCTGATGAATGAAACACCTACCGGGAATTCAAGGGCTCTTAATTTCGCCTACGTGCCTCTTGTAAGAATGACAAATACGTTTATAGAATCTCAGGATGCCAGTTTTGAGGAACTCCTTGAAGGCATTGAGAGAGGTTTGTATGTGGTTGGAGCTATAGGTGGGCAGACTGAACTTGAAATGTTCACATTCTCCTCCCAGAAAGCCTATGAGATAGTGAATGGGAAAGTTGGAAAAATGGTTAGAGATGTGGTCCTTACTGGAAATGTGTTTGAAACACTTATGAATATTGAGAAAGTGGGAAATGATTTTAAACTCCACGGTGGACTCGGTGGGTGTGGAAAAGGCGGGCAGATGCCCTTACCGGTTTCTCACGGCGGACCGCATATTAGAATCAGAAACGTAGTAATAGGGGGAACAAGATGAGGAGAAAGTTACTGGACATACTTACAAAGAAGAATGTGCAAAAGTTTGATCTCATTATAGAAAGAGAAAACGTTTATCCCATTTCTTTTGATCAGAATGAGCTAAAGGTACTTCAAAACAAGAATGCCTATGGTATAGGGCTCAGAATCTTTGAAAACGGTAGGGTAGGGTATTCATCTACAAATGATATAACAACCTTTGGGGATGTGGTGGAGTATGCAAGGGAATCCGCTAAATATGGGAAAAGACTGGATCTTGAATTACCTAAAGATACGGGCTCCCTTGATCTTCCTATTTACAATGATATTTTTTGGGACGAGAAAGGGTGGGTAAACAAAGGAAAAGAGATTATAAGAAAAATAGAAAGTGTGTCAAAAGAGGTTAAGATTGATATTGATTTTACAAAAGAAGTTCAGGATGTGGAAATTATAAACTCAGAAGGGCTGTATGGAAGATATAAAAAGACCGTTTATGCTTTTACCATCTCGGGATTTGCCATACTTGATTCAGGTTTTACTTTTGTGTTTGATATAGAAAGTTCAACTAAACTCTTTACTGACATAGACAGAGCCATTGAGGCGATTATAAACAAGCTTGAGATGGCAAAAAATGTGTCCAGGGTAAAATCGGGTAAGATGACGGTATTGTTTGCACCTCTGTCTCTTATGTCCTTTGTTCGGGTTATCTCAATGGGTGTGGATGCAAATAATGTGAAAAGAGGTATTTCTCCGCTCAAAGATAAGCTTGGAGAAAAGATTCTCTCTCCCAGGATTACCATACAGGACAATCCCTATGATTTTGAACTTATAGGCGCAAAGCCCTTTGATGGCGAAGGTGTAAAGACCAGAATAAACACAGTGGTTGAAAATGGGGTTTTGAAAACATATCTTCATACCCTTGAGACTGCAAAATATTTTAATGTAAGGCCAACAGGTACTTCCCAGCGGAGTTATAATACAATGCCGTCTCCGGGATTTAACAGTTTTGTTATAAAAAATGGTGAGAAATGTCTTGAGGAGATTATTGAAGATATAGACTATGGAATTTTGGTGGAGGATGTGATTGGTGGTGGACAATCCAATATTTTGAGAGGGGATTATGCTGTAAACGTTGGATTGGGTTTCCTTATAGAAAATGGAGAAATAAAAGGAAGGATAAGGGATACTATGATTGCTGGAAACTTCTACGAAGATTTTTCCAGAGTAATAGAGATTTCAAAGGAAAGCAAAAAATTTGTTAATATGGAGATACCTTACATAGCAGTAGAAGGGGTGAGTGTGACGAGTAAATGATACTTTATGGTCTGTTAATCACCTGTATTTCACTCTCTGGAGGATGGGCTTTACCAGGTGCTGGGTTATCGGATAAATTTAATGTTGGAAAATTTGTCCAGATTGAATACGGAATTGCTAAAATTTATGATATAGAGGTTTTTTATGCCGTCGGCATGGCGCGCTATCCTTCAATTACAGGAGCACTATCACTATATACAGGTTTTCAGGGATTAAGTGCACAAAGATATATTC
>JALVLE010000010.1 GCA_027033555.1 Caldifarciminota bacterium
CAGATACTATAAATTAGTGCATTTAAGTGCTTTGCACCGAAGTTTTCATCGCTTCTATAATACCCCTTTTCTGTTCCCACATATAAAACCATATTATCTTTAAAAACACAGGTTATATTATGCGGAAGGTGGTACTGATACGAAGCACTTTGAGAAAAAATATATTGCGCAAAGAGAGTATCCTTTACTGAATAGTAGAGAGTATCTCCGAATATTTCCATTACCCCGGTACTATCCAGGGTCATTACGGTTATTGCATCATCTTCCGGATTCAAATTTCCATTTAATCTAATTCTTAAAACGGTTGCAGTAAGCTGCACAAACAGGAAATCTTTATTAAATCTGACTTTATTCGCCCGATTAATCCCTGCATAAGGAACGAAATACCTTCTAAAACCACTCATATTCGGTGTATGGTAAAAAATTCCTGAATTAACAGGGATTGCAAAAACTGTATCATTATGAGAACTTACAGATTGAATGATGTTATGCGCCAAACCACTAAACGAAGAATAACATAAAAATTGCACATACTCCGCACCAGAGGAAGAAGAAAAATTTACATCTCTGAAGGAAACTATACCGCCATTTGAAGCAAGATATACCCTCTCTTTATCTACACAAACATCATAAAAAAGGCTATAATTGGTGTAGTTTTTGAGAGGCGTAAGAGAGAAAAAAACAATTATCAAAATCAGTGTCATGTGTGTATGATAAACTTTAATCTGTAAATAGCAAAAGAAAAAGGCCTTTTGCGCGCTATGGTGTTTCCTTTAAGTATTTAAGCAAGTATTCAGTTCCTCTTGTGAGATTCTCCAAAGAATTAGCAAAGGAAATCCTTATATGCCCCTCTCCCATTGGTCCAAAAGCACTTCCTGGAAGCATAGCCACCCCATATTTTTCCAGCAATCCTCTTGTGAACTCCACACTTGTTGTTTTCAGATCACGTATCTTAGGGAAGAAATAAAATGCTCCCTCTGGTTTATAAATATCCAGCCTTTCGCTCTCCTGCAGCATTTCATAAATTGCATCACGTCTTTTTTTAAACTCCGTTACCATGCGCTTTATAAAATCCTCTCCTTCTCTCAGCGCCACTATGCCTGCATACTGAACAAAGGGAGGCACGCAGGATATAGAATTCTGGATTATTTTAACAACAGGCTTCACAAGCACATCAGGTAACACCCCCCAACCAAGCCTCCAGCCAGTCATAGCATAAGTTTTTGAAAATCCATCCACCACCACAATCAGCCCCATATCCTCTTTTTCCGCCATTTTGGTTATAGAAATATGCTCTTTTTCATAAGTTATTCTGGAGTAAACCTCATCGGATATAATAAGAATCTTGCGTTCACGTGCAATTTCAAGAATTTCATCCAGGTCAGTGGCTGAGGCTATCTTTCCGGTGGGATTTGATGGATAGTTTATTATAATGGCTTTGGTTCTACGAGTTATTTTATTACGTATCTCATCGGGATCAATTGTATTTCTCTCATCAGTTTTAATGCTATAATAAACAGGTTTCCCACCAGCAAATCTTATTAAACTGGAATAAGAGAGATATCCGGGGCTCGGTAGAAGGACCTCTTCCCCATCATTCAAAATAGAAAGAAGTACAAATAGCAAAATGGGTTTTCCACCTGGTGTAATTACTATGTTATCAGGATTAACATTAATATTGCGAAATCTTTTCTCATAATTTGCAATTTCAACTCTAAGCTCAGAAATTCCCTGGGAAGCTGTATAATGTGTCTCGCCTCTTTTGAGGGATTCAAAAAGCGCCTCTTTTATCCTGTAATCCGTGTCAAAATCAGGTTCTCCTATCTCAAAATGAATAATCTTTTTCCCGGATCGCTCAAGTTGCTTGGCATAAGAAAGCAGCTTAAACGAATCCGATTCTTTCAGGCTATTAACTGTACGCGACAAAATCATGGCCCACTTGTTGAGTTATTCTTCTATTATCTCTACATTCGCCCTTGGTACGGTCACCTTTGTGCCATCATCAAACTGAACTTCCAACACCCTGACCATTGCCTCTGTTTCTATCTTCTGCAATTCAGGTGGTAGTGCAACCACAGTCCCTATTTTTCCAAAATAAGGTTCTCTTATTATCCTCACCCTTGTTTTACCTACAATAAGACCTCCTTCCTGAATATCTTTA
>JALVLE010000011.1 GCA_027033555.1 Caldifarciminota bacterium
GCTTCTATATTCCTGCAACTCTTCATAATTCTCCACAACTATTTTTTCAAATACATTTTCAATACCACCCGCCACTTTGCCTTTTTTGAGATATTCCATAATGTTTACCGCTTTTTCCATAGCCACTTCATAGTTTGTGTATATCGCCAGAGCGTCAATCAAAGAATAAGCCCATCCAGTAGAAATCCCAAAAGGTGGTTTGTAAATTTCCACAAGACCTTTTAAATTAGATACAAATGGCGTGAGTCTTTCCCCAAGCCCTTCTCCTATAGCTGCATTTTCATCAAGTAAGAAAAATGGCACATCTGCTCCTACCTCTTTTCCCATTTCTATCAAATCCCCGGTAGAAAGGTGCATGCCATAAATTTCATTCACTGCCTTAATAAATGTAGCCGCATCTGAAGAACCACCACCAAGCCCTGCCTGCATAGGTATTTTTTTCTTGATTTTAATCTTCAATCTAATATCAACACCTGTTTTTTCTCTTAAAATACTATATGCCCTATAAACCGAATTGCTTTTGCCTTCGGGACAGTTCGTACATATTACCTGAAACTCATCGCTTTCTTCAATGATCAACTCATCATAAAACGGAATCTTATGGAACACCGTCACAATATCATGGTACCCATCTTTTCTTTTATTTACCACCCAGAGACCAAAATTCACCTTTGCCGGTGCTAAATACTTCATCACATGAATTATATTCCAATTTTTTTGTCAATGCAAATACTGATTTAAACCCGGTCAATGCTCCATAAACCCACATTTTGCTTTATATTTCAGGTTGTATCCTTTAAAATTAAATAAAAGGAGCGTGAAATGACTCTGTTATTTTTTTTCATAAATTTATTTGGTCCCCTTGCAGGTAAATACACTGTACACCCTTTAAACCCGTTTAGGGGTTTTGGAATGGCCCTTCCCTCTGCTTACGCTCTTTTTATTACAAGTAATACCGATACCACGGCGTATCTGGTAATTCCCACCTTTAGCGGATATTACAATCTTAACGAACATTTTTCTGTATCAGTTGATGCAACAGGAAGATTTGAATATGTAAAGAACTCAGATACCAGTTTAAACAGGATATACCCTGAAGTTGTAAAGATAGGGGCAAAATTTGGTTTTCCTTTGACAAGATATTCTGATTTCGGTATCGGGATTTATGCAGGAGTTCCTCTTTATGTATTAGGCATTAAAGACACAAGTGATCTATTGGGATACTCCCTGGCAAAAAGAGCATACCCGGGTCTAAAACTGCTTTACAGAAGATATATCGGCAAATTCAACCTTTACTGGGCACTTGATTACACCGGACCACGTTTTAACACATCTTGGCCTGCTCTAAGATACGAAGGCTTAATAAACTACAAAGCCAGTGGCATAGCTCCATTTCTCGGACTTAATGCGCTTGTGTATTCGGGAAGGTATAGAAAGAGGATTCCCTATGATGTAAAAGCTTTCCTTGGCATAAATTTTGTATCCGAGTTTAACGCAGCCTTTACAATTGCTTTTTTCATAAGGCCTTTTGCTAAAGAGGCGTATAAACCTGTATTTGTGCCTGACGGTAATTTTAAATACGGAGTATTTTTAAACATTGAAAACTGGGTCGTAAATAAATGGTATAAAAGAAAGTTTACGCCACGCCATGAAAAAGCCGGGAGACTTATACTTGTAAAGAGATTTGTTAATGTAAAATTCAGGATACTTGACAGCAAAAATAAGGCACCTCTGTCCTCTGTGAAAATAAGTTTCTTAAGAAAATACAAGCCTGTAAAAACCATTTTCACAGATAAGAATAATGGGTCCTGTACTTTAAAAAGAGGACATTATCTTGTAGTTGTGGAAAAAGAAAAATACATACCAGACACCCTCAATGTGCATTTGGAAAAAGATACACTTTTGCTTGTGTATTTGAAGAGAAGACCTTTAAAAGATACTGGCTGGCTCATATTAAAAATCACAGATGCTGCGGGTGCCCCTTTGCAGGGAGCCACAGTGAAAATAGTAGAACTTGGCTTGAAAGCGAGAAGCGATTCCCTTGGAAGGGTGGCATTTAAACTAAAAAGTGGGAAATACCTTGTGGTGATTCAGCATACTGGATACAGAAGAACTGCCCGCTATTTTGTGGTTAACAAAGAGGAAAGAACAAGAAAAATAGTCAGGCTGAGACGGAAAAAATAATTAATAGCCCTTTACAATAGCATCTATTTCAAGAAGGATTTTTAAAAGGTCTTCTATCTGGGCAAGGGGAAGCATGCTATATGCATCTGACAGAGCTTTTTGAGGCTCAGGATGGGTTTCTATAAATATGGCATCTATACCTGCGGCCACGCCGGCTCTTGCCAGAGCTGGTACGTGTTCCGGTGAACCGCCTCTTGGATCACTTGAAGGAATACCATATCTTCTCACAGTATGAGTTACATCAAATACGACCGGATAGCCAAGTTTTCTCATTTCCCTGAACGATCGCATATCAACAACAAGGTTATGATAGCCAAATACAGTACCCCTTTCAGTAAGAAGTATATCCTTTGCACCTCCTGCTTCCAGTTTCCCCACTACGTGTCTCATATCCTCAGGCGCCAGAAACTGCGCTTTCTTCACATTAACAGGTTTTCCAGTGGACGCCACCTTCAAAGCCAGCCGCGTTTGCATGGATAAAAAAGCTGGAATCTGTATAATATCCAGCACCTCGCTTGCAGCATCCACTTCATCTGGATAATGCACGTCTGATAGAACTGGTATATCAAAGGTATGCTTTATTTTATCAAGTATCTTTAAACCTTTTTCAAGACCTGGACCATAGTAATTTTTCACACTTGAACGATTGTCTTTAGCATAGGATGATTTATAAATAAAGCCCATATTCAACTTTTCAGTTATCTTCTTCAGCTCTTCTGCAACGCGCATATTAAGAGATTCGCTCTCAATTACGCAGGGACCTGCTATTAAAACTATCTTATTATCCCCGCCTATTACCACATCTTTTATAACAATTTCTTTGGTTTTAAGTCCATCCATTTTATTTTCCCTCTCTTATACTCAAAATGAGCCTGTTTTTTATCTCCTCTGGAATTTCCATGCTTTCTATCCCACTTACCATCTTTTCTATGTCATATTCAACCTTTTTCAAATGAAACTTCCCATTTTCAATTACAATATAAGATGCCCGGGGATCATTCTCTTTTGGGAATCCCACAGAGCCAGGATTAATAATTTTCAAATCCTCTCCAAGCTCTCTTTCCATTGGAATATGTGAATGTCCAAAGAGAACTATTCCCTTCGCCCCATCCATCTCTTTCAAAATTGCCTTTTCGGGCATAGAGGGAGAAATAAAACCATACAGGGGATTTTTATAACTACCATGAACCAGATGTATGACCTTACCTTCCATTTCCAGGTCAAGCTTCTCAGGAAGACTTTGAAGGTAAGATTTATGGAGCTCTGACAATCTGTGGAATGTGGCCTTTCTCGTGTGAAGAGTAAGCTCAACATATTCCTCTGAACACCCACACTCTGCTCCAAATGCAAGAGAATAATCGTGATTGCCCATTACAGTATAGTCTGCATTCTCCATAATGTAATCTATAACCTCATCAGGCCATGGCCCATAATCAACGAGGTCTCCGAGACATATCATAATATCCCACCCCTCATTATCACCAATAGCCTTAAGGGCTGGCATATTCCCATGAATATCAGACACAACCAAAATTCTCATTCCCATTCTATTGTTGCTGGTGGTTTGGTGCTAATATCATATACCACTCTGCTTACCCCTTCAACTTCATTAAGAATCCTCTTTGAAAGCTCTGCAAGTACTTTGTAAGGTAGCCGGGAAAAATCACATGTCATCCCATCCACAGAATCCACCATCCTCAATGCACATACCTCATCATATATCCTTTCATCTCCTCTTACTCCCACACTCTTATCCGAGAGCAGCACCGCAAGAGCCTGCCATACTCTATTATAGTAACCCGTTCTCTTTAATACATTATCCAGTATCATGTCTATTTTTCTAAGTTTTTCCACTCTCTCTTTGGTAACTTCTCCTATTATTCTAACTGCGAACCCGGGCCCGGGGAAAGGATGCTGCATGAGAAGTTCAGACGGTACATTTAAAATTTTTCCTATTTTCCTCACCTCATCTTTAAACAATAACCTGAACGGTTCTATTAAATGAAAACCGAGCCTTTCCGGGAGCCCACCCACATTGTGATGACTCTTTATGGTTTTTGCAGGTCCCCTTGAATGACCGGATTCAATCACGTCCGGGTAAAGGGTCCCCTGTGCAAGGAAACGAATATGAGCCTTTCTTTTTAGCGACTCTGCTATATCAGTAAATACCTCTATAAAGGTTTTACCTATTATCTTTCGCTTTTCTTCCGGGTCTTTTACGCCAGAAAGCCTTTCAAAAAACAGGTCACTCTTATCCACTATTACCAGGTTATTAAAATCACCGAAGTATTTTCTTATCTTTTCTTTCTGATGGGCTTTTAAAAGGCCTGTATCAACAAAAACAGGATATACTCTCTCTGGGCCTATTACCTCTTTAAGCAGAAAAGCAAGAGTTGATGAATCTACACCTCCAGATAGTGCCAGCATTACACTCTCTTCTTGCAGAGTTTCCTGAATTTCTCTTTTAAGTTGTTTCAGATAATTCCGCATATTCCAGTTTCTTTTGAGGCGGGCTATTTCAAAAACAAAGTTTTTAAGGAACTTTTTGCCTTCTTTTGTGTGTACCACTTCGGGATGGAATTGAAAACCATATATCCTTCCGTCTTTGCTCTTTATTATTGCATAGGGTGAGTTTTCTGTGTGTGCCACCTTCAAAAATCCATCTGGCAACTTCTCTACTCTATCCTTATGGCTCATCCATACGGGCTTTGAAAGGTCTATTCCTTTTAAGATAGGGTCTTCAGTGTATGGGGTTAAAAATGCAGGACCATATTCCATTTTCTCACCCTTTGCAACCTTTCCACCAAACACATGAGCAATCACCTGAAGCCCGTAACATATGCCCAGCACAGGCAGATTCATACTAAACAGTTCTTTACTTACGAGGGGAGCTCCCTTTTCGTAAACGTTTGCCGGACCTCCAGATAGAACTATGGCAAGTGCCTTCTTTTTTATCTCAGTTAAGGGAGCGTCATAGGGAAGAATCTCTGAATACACACCTATTTCTCTAATCTTTCTCCAGATAAGCTGGGTATATTGTGAGCCGAAATCAAGGATAACAACGCCTTTCAATGCATTCTCCTCCCTTTGGGCAGTTGATTTTTAAGCATACCATTTCTATAAATAGCAGAACCTATAACATCGCTTTTATATTTTACAATAACCTGCCCCTCCTCCACTCCATCTATTTCCCCAACCTTCACATTTTCCCCTCGCAGGAACCTATCAAGATGTTCTTCTTTTAACTGAACAATATTTTTTGTGGCGTACTTTCCAAAAATCTGCATTCCAGAGGTCGTGAGTTTATAACTCTTTTTAAACACCCTCACAAGACGTATTCCCTTTCTCCTCCAGAATTTCATCTTAAAAGAAGCAGCCTCTTTTGAAGTAACCCAGATATCTCTGTCCTCAACGAGTGCGTAGTTATCAAACACCTTTCTATCTATGCCGAACTTTTCTTCAAGGTAATTCAAAACAGAATTTACAAGTGACATGTTGAAATTTTAAGAGATTTAAGACGTATCTTAAAATTACCTTATCTGTACATATTTATCTTACAGTCCAGCACACCATCCGAGACTACGCAATCCACACTGGTTATTTGAAATTTCTACATAAAACCCTATAATGATGTCATGAAATACATAATAGACGGCTATAACATGCTTAACAATCCCCTGTTCAGGAAATACCTTATGGATAGTCCAGAAGAGACTGCAAAGAGTATTGTGCCGTTTCTAATTGAAGAAGCCCGTGTAAACTTCATTATAGTATTTGATGGAAAGTTTGAGCCTCCACCTGACCTTTTAAAATACATCAGAATGTCCGGAAAAACACAGGATGCAGACTCATACATAGTAAATATGCTATTAAGAGAAGGAGTTGAAAATAAGGTTGTGGTTACAAACGATGTCCATCTTCAGATGAGAGTAAGAAATATAGGCGGAAAGGCAATAAGCGTTGAGGAGTTTTACAGTAGAATAAATAGAGCAAGAAAACGGAGATTGGGGCATTCCAGAAGAGATACAAAAGGCATTGATAAAAAGACCCAGGAAGAGATAACCAGACTCTTGAAAAAGGAGTTTGGTGTTGAATGAGAGAAGTATTATTGTTTTCAAGTATCTTAATTCGTACCATGGAAAATACTCAAAGAAAGGTGTTAGTTATAGAAATATAGCAACAAATTGTTGGGGCGCCGCGATGCTCACGTTACTAACATTTAATAATAAGTCACTAAGAGTTCACCAATTGAATCCGAATCATATATTGGATTTTTATCTAAT
>JALVLE010000012.1 GCA_027033555.1 Caldifarciminota bacterium
CGCTGCAGCAAAAGAAGGTCCTCTGCAGTATCCGGGGCTACCGCAAAGGTAATTGTACTTGCTCCTCCAGGGGCAGAAAGCTGCTCCATAAGCCCCTCTTTACTCGTAGCAGCAGTCGTAGGAAGCGGTAATTTCTGCCCTACTGCTATTACAAGTAGATTCTCAAAAGGAACAATTACCGTAGGCTTTCTTACAAGGCCCGGAACATACTCATTTACAAGCTCTGGCTCCAGAACACAATATAGATCTACCACATCTCCCGGAATAATAAGCCCAGCTGCCCCTGTCAGCATATTAACATTTATAGTTACAGTCCTGTACCCCGATGGAATTAATGCAGAAAGCCCTCTAACTTGGGACATGTCAACGATTAGATCCGATTGAATCTGTGTACCTGCTTTAATTGGCACCAGTGAAACTTTTCCCACTACATCCTCAAGAGACTTAAAAGTACCCGGCTGCAAAAATGCCTTAGGAACCTTACTCAGCTCAACCATATCCTGAGTAATAACACTACGAGCTGGAATATCAGTGGCAGCAACCACTACAGTTTCCATCTCAAAACCTTTAAGCTTCCTGCTTTCTATACTTCTCATATAACTTATAGTGAAGATTCCCGTTAGCACTGCAAAAAACAGTGCCACAAATAACAATCTTTTATTCATAAAATACCTCCTTGTTGCATAATATAATAAACACTAAAAATTATGTTAGCCAATCCTAAAAAAATACCGTATTTTACCTTTTTCTTCCTTTCACTTTTTCCAAGGGAGCCAGATACACCCTGAATGGCGTACCCAAAGAATGGCCTGCCTCCAAGAAGGGAAATCTTAAGAGTAGTGAAAAGATGCCTTACAAATGCTTTTAGCCCTTTCCACAATAACACTACACTGTTACGGATTATTTTAAACAACCCTAATCTTGCAAAGAGGACATATAACAGTATTAAACCCGCGGATAACGCAAGAATTAAAAGAAGGTTTTTGCCTCCCACTATTGTACCAGTTGCCATGGCAAACTTCACATCACCTGCCCCCATCCCTCCGGTCATAAAGAATGGGAACATCAAAATCAAAGCGACAACAATACCGGCTACTGCATTTAAAAGAAAGTGTTCGTATACAGCTATTAAGAGTCCTATACCAATAAGAGAAAAATTAGTCCAGTTAAATATTTTACCATACCTGTAATCAGTATAGGCAGCGATCACAGAAAAGATTATAAGCAGAATAAATTTAATCTCTTTTACTGTAAACATTTTATTTATTTTTACCATTTCCTCCCTGGATTATCTGAACCTGGAAAGAGTAATACACTACAGTTGAATGTGGCACATGCCACTCAATTGGATTCCCAATTTCGTCCTCCCCATTAAAAGTGATCTGCTCCTGAAATGTAATAATAAGGGAATCGCTCAATCCCTGTAAAAACGGAAGATAAGAAATTGCACAATCGTGTATGATATCATACGGAACAGTCCAAAGCTGAGCTTCTGCTTCTCCAGAAGGAGGAATGTAAAGATTAAAACCACCATCAAGAGGACCATAATCAAGCGTGTCTCCGTAGTTGGTGGTCACTGATGTATATTCAATGTGATAGTGCTGAATGTCCGCCCATCTTCCCCCATACAACTCTTTGAATGTAAATATTACTGGTTCAACTTCATAGGTAATAACAGTATCTACCCTCTGCACATGACCCGTTTGATCTAACACATAAACGAGGTTAAAGACCACATTAAGTCTGGAGTTTTCCGGATCAACCTTTGTCAATCTTACCTCAGCTTTGGGATAGAACGGATTGTTATCACATCCTGAAAATACCACAACCACCGTAAAGAGAAGCGATACAACAAACCACCGCTTAAACATATTCTATCCTCCTTTTGGTATTATTTATAACACATTTTGGCAGTTTGGTCAAGTTTCTCTAAAATAAAAAAAGGGGGAGATATACTCCCCCTTTTTTTATTTAGCATTGTGTTTACTATACGCTGTGGTCAGATACTTTCTGCAAGGACTGGAACATCGTCTTAATTATCCTCTGTACCTGCTCACCGAGTTTCGTGAACGCTGTGAAGGAGACCAGGGCTATAAGCCCAACAATCATTGCATATTCCACTGCCGTGGCACCTGTTTCTTCTTTTATAAATCTTTTGA
>JALVLE010000013.1:0-1229 GCA_027033555.1 Caldifarciminota bacterium
AGACTCACACGGAGGCGAAACCTTATCTGATGTTGAGAGGTATATAGTAAATCCTGGAGACGAGGTAATTCCAATTTCTTATCTTCACATTCTTGACGAGAGAGGACATTCTGTATTTCTTGGTAAAAGCGTAAAGATTCAAGGAATAGTAACAGTGGCAGGTGATTTTGGTAAAAAATATTACATGCAGGACAGAACCGGGGGCGTTGTTCTCTATAATCCGGGAACACCCCTTGTAAAGGGTGACAGCGTGGTTATTACAGGTTATGTGACAGAGTATAACGGGGTGGTTGAATTAAATAATGCAATAGCACTGTTCAAAGAGCCGGGGCACAGCGTATATCCAAAAACAGTAACATGTCAACAGTTATCTGAAGGGAAAGAAGCCTATGAAGGTATGTTTGTTCAAATCTTCCATGTAACAACACCGGATACAATCTTCGTGGGAGGAAGCACCATAACTATCAATGACGGTACGGGAACATATACTCTCTACGTTGACCCATCTACGGACCTCGCAGGTAAACCGATTCCACAGGGAGAGATGACCATCCAGGGAGTTATATCCCAGTATGACCCTGATTCTTCAGATGGATACTTTGATGGATATCAAATTGTCCCAAGAGGCATTAAGGATATTTCTGCATCGGGAAATGGCTCTGGCAAATTCTTTATTCTCCCTCCTTATCTGCATAAGGGCGATACTACAATACTGACCTTTATACTTACAAAAGACCTTGCTCCCATCAATGCAGCAAGATTTTTCCTTGACACATGGGCTGATATGAACAGCATAAGCGTAGAGGGAGCCGAATTTACAAAAGACAATTATTATCATCTTACTCTATACGATTTTACACAGGAAACAGTAAAAATCCATCTTAAAGCAATGGCACCTGATTCCGAAACTATATTCTATATAACTTTAAAAACCTCTGCTGTTGATACAAACAATTTACAGGAAACCCTTGAGAGCCCGTACAGGCTCTTTGTGACCACTCCTATAAAAGATGCGCAGAAACCTGGCGATGACGGTGTCACGCCACAGGATACAGGTAAAGTGGTAACACTTGCCGGCGTTGTAATAGGTCCAAATACAAAGTTCTCAGGCAGCATGACAAACCTGTGGATACAGGATGATACTGCGGGAATTGAAATATTTTATCCACAAGCCATACAGAGTTTTGATACAGGAGATGTTGTTGTTGTTAAAGGGACCATAACAGAAT
>JALVLE010000013.1:1239-6405 GCA_027033555.1 Caldifarciminota bacterium
AATGGGCTTACAGAAATCGTACCTGAAAACTCATCTGACATAGTATATGCAGGCCATATCTCACCACCTTCTCCGCTTGAGCTGAAGCCCTCCGAAGGAATAAAAGAGAGCCTTGAAGGGGTACTTGTCACATTTGAAGGAACACTTGAAAATACGCCTTATGTGCAGGGCTCTGGTTATAATATGATAGTGTGGAATGGTACTGCCCCTATAACAGTGTATGTGTACAAGAGCACAGGTATAAATGTAAATGGACTTAAGAAGGGAGATATGGTAAAAATAACGGGTATAGCAGGTCAGTATGATTATACACCACCTTACAATGACGGATATCAGGTGCTCCCAAGATTCCAGGATGATATTTCTATCCTTCATGCCCAGTCCTCACCCACCGTGTCTTTAAAAGTATCTCCAAATGTTGTTGACAAAATAAAGGATGGCTTCTGCACCATTTACGTAGAGGGCCCTCAAAATGGCAACTATACTCTTAAAATTTACAATATAAATGGAGAGGTTATTAAAGACATCTATGGCACAAGGAGAATCGGACCTGCCAATGCGCAGTGGAGACTTGATGATTCACAGGGGAAAATTGTACCCATAGGATATTATATTGTAAAAGTTGACGTTCTCTTACCTGATGGAAAACATCAAAGCGTTTATAAACCGGTAGTGGTAACAAGACCCAAATAAAAAAAATAATAATAAAACGCCCCGTTTAATCGGGGCGTTTTTAATTTTAAAAGTGTTTTGAACTTTTTATTTAGATATTTTTCAATTTGTATTCAAGATAAGCCCGCTCTATCATGCTCCAGGTAAGGGGTTTTGCAGGGCCTGGCACACCATTATTTTCTTTCATACTTTTTGTCCTCCACTCGTTATATTTCTCCATACTGATTATGAACTTTGTGTCATAAATCTGTTCCCCCAGAGGAAATTCATTGTACCAGTTCAACACATCCTCAATTCCCGCAAGTTTCTTTTTGCTAATAAGATAATTGGCACGCCAGTATGTGGTTATGTACCATAGATTTCCTCCAAAATATGTATCCTTTTCTCCGGTTTCATCTATAACATACCGGTAAAGGCCTATGCCGTCTGGTGATAGCTTTCTACTTACGGTATTAAAGATATGGTCCTTAAGGGACCTGTCCTCTGGCAGTATATCAAAACGGTCAAGTAAAAGGAGTGAAGATGCACACGTGCCATACCGTCTTACGTTCATCATGGCCTTTAATGCATTGTCAACGAGAAAGCGTGAGATAAAAAACTCCAATACATATTGATATTTATCCCTGTATTCTGGATAAAAAGGTATAGCTTTCTTCATGGTGAAGGCAATGAGTCCAATGGTATAAGCATGAATATGGTCATTGTGCATTTCCCAAAGAGAGGCACATGGGGTACCATGTACATAGAAAAGGTACTTAAGATAATCTTCCACAAATCCTGGAGGCCTTGTGCCTGATGTTTTAAAATACTCCAATAGTAATAGTACTGAAAGGGCTACACCATCGTACTGTCTCTCACTCCAGTCTTCATTTATACGCTCAAAAGAAGGAGTATATCGTGCGGCAGGATGCCTCCTGTCATCATAAAACTCTTTTGTATTGCGGGGAATCTTTAAAACCTCCTTCACCTTTTCATGTTCCCTGCCCAACAACTCACAAAGCCAGTTTATTTCCTTTTTTATATCATAACCCATTTTCATGAGAAGATATGAAGTCATGGCATGGTCTCTCAGCCACACCTTTTTATAGGGCAAATACCTGTCAGACGCAAGATATGCCCCATTTACCCTTGCATTTTCTCGTATATATTCAATATATTTTTTCCACTCTGACATGGCTATAATAATGTTTCAAAATTTCTTTATAATTATACCCCTTATCGGCCATTCCCATCGCTCCTATCTGGCACATCCCAACTCCGTGTCCAAAACCTCTCCCTATTATGATAATCTTGCCTCTCTGTTTTTTAATATAAAACAGAGAAGAAGGCAAAGATGTATAAGAAAGAGCCTTCCTTATATTCAGATCCTTTCTCACAATCACATTGCCTTTTGTCCCTGTTATTCTTATTTTCTTTGCCCTTCCGGATACACCCCTTTCAAGCACTCTGATGCCGACCACATTTCCTATGTCTTTACCAAGCTTCATTTTAACTATTTTCCCAAGCTCAGAAGGGGTATATGAAAAACTCCATCTCCAGTATTTTCTTCCGTACTTTTTGCAATTTACGGCAGGATTACTATCAATCCATCTCTTTACAGCATTATCATCTTTAAAAGAGAACTTTCTATGTCCTTTGCCTTTATCAAGTACTCCTCTTAAATAAGGCAAGTATGATGACCACACGTTCTCTGAATTTTCAGTATGTCCACCACACATGGCATGGAATAGAGCCTCAATAGGTTCTCCTTTATAGAGAAGTATCTCACCACGTGTCTCTTTAACAGCCTTAAAGACAGATAAAGAGAAATTTCCACTTCCCTGGTATACCTGTGAATAGACATCTGAGGTAATATCGTAATCGCTAAAACCCTGATTTAATACAAGTCTCCTTATTACGTTGGTACGAGCCGCAACAGCCTGGGCTTTCATGGCCTCAAGAGGCGCATACTCTCCTATTTCGGACTTTACAACACTCATAAGATATTCCTCCACAGGTACTTTCTCAACAAGAATCAGTTTACCGCTTCTGCCAGGTATTATAAAGGATTGGTGCACAATTTTCACATCTTTTTTGAATTCAGAAGAAAGGCCACGGGAATATGTTACCTTTTTGAGAAGGAGCTCACCTTTTACGTAAAGTGTGATTTTCCCGTACATGGTGTACTGTCTGCCATGATTTATAATAAATACAGGTACCTCTACATTCTTTCCACTCACTTCTTCAACTTTAACAACGCTCCCGGGAGCATTTCTATAAAGCTCTTTCTTACTTTTAAATGGACCCGCATAAAGAATATATGTTTTCTTTAGCCGACCAGGTCCTGTGGCCTTTACCCTTAGTGCATAACCTTCTTTTCTGAGTGCATCCTTTATACTTTCTACCTCAGATTTATCGCTACTTATAAGAACTATGGCATAATAATCAAATTCATCTGGTTTTTTTCCGCTTGATTTTATTATAAACTCATCATTTTTTATACTCGCTCTGTTTCCTTTTGAATCAATAAGCCCCACACTTCCATTAACATAAAAAACCAAAATATCTTTCTCAGTAAGTTTTACCCGTACATAGGGTAAAGGCCTTTTTTTGCGTTCCTCTTGGGAATACTCCTTCTGAAGTTCCAGAAGCAAAGAATCTATGGAAGGAAGAGCAATCTCATTTATAGGCTTTTGTTCTTTTCTATGACAACCTAAAAAAAAAGAGCAAAAATGAGGCTAATAAACACCCATTTCATGTTTTAATTCCTGAACTTTCACAACTGACTCTTTGTAAAGCGGAGACCTCTGGGTAAGGCTTGTCTCCATGCACTTATAATACATATCAAGTGCACTATCTGGATACTGCAACTCCTCATATATACCTGCAAGTAAAAAATAGGCGTCATCCATTAATATCTTTGGAGACCTCACTTTGTTAACAAGTCTTAATAGTGTTTTCTTCGCCTCCTCCAGTCTATTTTCGCCTAATTTATTGACCGCAATATTGTAAAGTGCCTCCCCAAGAGCCCATCCCATGTCTTTGATCCTGTTATGGGCTATAAAATAACTCTCAAGAGAGTCTATTGTCTGCCAGTCTCCAACCTGATAAAGGCAATCCACATACTTTGAAAAAATCTTAGTGGTGTCATGGGTTTCATTTATATACCTTGAAGAGAATTTTATAACGAGATCACAGTCTCCGAGCCTGTACGATTCATTTATAAGCAGCAGATACCGCTTACCCAATTTAAGATGGGGGTCATTTAAAAGCGCAATCTCATAACTCTCCTTAGCCATTTTTCTGTATCCAATTGACCTTGCACTGTCACCCAGCTCAAGTAGAGCAATTGCCAGTTTCTTCTTTAAATTATCATTTTGAGGGGTGATGGAAAATAAAATGTCCTTAGCTTTTCCATATTTTCTTATTCTTATATAGGCAGTTGCAAGCAAAATATTAAGTTCATCTTGCTCAAAAGGGGATACTTCTCTTGTGGTTTCTCTAAGAAATCTTATGGCTTTTCTGTATTCCCCCTTTTCTATTAAATTTTCGGCTACCTTTACCGGGTCTTCATTTGAACAACCTATAAGAAAAGCAGAAAAAACAACAAGAACAGCTGCTAATAAAAAACTCAGCCTCAACGTATTTTTGATCCAGGTTTAACTTCCTTTTCCGGATGAAGAAGTACAGGCCTGCCATCTTCATCCGCAGCCAGCATCATACCCTGAGATAGAATACCCCTTATTTTTCTGGGTTTTAAATTCACAAGTACAGGGATTTCCTTACCAATAAGTTCCTCAGGCTTATAATATTCCGCAATTCCCGCAGCAAGTGTTATTTCTCTTTCCCCTATATCTACAGTCAGTTTTAACAACTTATCAGCACCCTCCACCTTCTCTGCATTCTTTATTTTTCCAATCCTTATGTCAAGCTTAACAAACTCCTCAAATGAAACCTCTTCCATTTTACTCTCCTTATTCTCTTTCTTTTTAGGCTCAGCTTTTCCTATCTCAATCTTCTCTTCCTCCACTTTTTTATATAGAACTTCTGGTTTTCCTATCTCAACTTCCTCAGGAATAGCCCACAAGGAGGCCTCATCCCAGCTCATATCCTTTGCATTTATCATCTGCTTAATTCTAAGAGCAGAATCGGGGAGATATGGCTCTATCAATACAGAAAGGGTTCTAATAAGTGCATAACAAATAGAAAGAGTCCTTTTAGTTCTTTCTATGTCAGCTTTACGTGTTCTCCATGGGGCCATTCTGTCAAAATAGGCATTCCCTTTGTCTGAGAGGCCCATAAGATATATGATTCCTTTTCTGAAATTGTAGTTATCTATGAGTTCTCCAAGCTCATGTGGCGCCTTTTCTATCAATGTGAGTATTTCAGCATCCTCCTCTCCACCTTTCTCTGTAAGGGGCCCCACTCTACCGTTAAGGTATTTCTTAATAAAAGTAAGCGTCCTATTAACAAAATTGCCGAAATTGTTAACGAGTTCATTATTAACCCTTTCCT
>JALVLE010000014.1 GCA_027033555.1 Caldifarciminota bacterium
TATCTCCATAGGGGAACAGGCTGTCTGAGAGAGTGTTGTAGTCAATGGTAATACGCCCCTTTGCACGGGCTATACTATCAATATTTATCTGGGCCAGGTAATGAGATATATCCTCACTTTTACTAATTCTTATCTGAGTCCCTCCAAATGTCACCACATCAAATGATAGGGAAATGCCGCCATTATCACTCTCAAGGGGAACTTCCTGTTCTGTATATACGTATCTACCGTCTTTCTCAAAATGCATGTCTATTATGCCAGGTTGATGATAATAGGTCGTATCATTAATTGGATATAATCCACCAAGGTCTCCTGCCTTCCGTGATAGTGCGTATACACTGTATTCATCGCCAGAATTATCTGGTTTTGGAAGATTATAATCAAGGTCCAGTTTTCCATTCACCAAAGTTGATGTCATGAGGGGGATTATGTTTTTTATTCTCTGAGGCTCGTATTTATATGATAATGGGTCATTGGCATGATAAAATCTCCCATAGGAATGATAATGTTCTATAATATTTGATATCGTGACAAATAGCGGTTCCAAACTATCTGTGTTCTGCCCGATATCATTTAGGGCATTGAATAAATGGTTTTTGAATTCCGCTAAATGCAGGCTATCCTGGAAGTAGTAAGGTAAAGGATGGGCAAGATTCTGAATTAGGGTATTATATCTGATAACATGTTAAATTTTTGGAAAAAAAGTTTGCTCAACATATACTCTGTTATGCCATTGAATTTTGGAGATAAATTGTATATCTTGAAAATACTATATGTGATGATAAACCCCACTGCAACCTGTGTGAATTTGTTTGTAAGGAGAGATTGGGCGTTCACTCCCATTAAATAAATGTATGGCAAAGCTTTATCTCTTTCAAAAGTTAGAATATCTTGAAGTTTCCATGTGGTTAAATGCGAAAGTATTCCTCCAAATTCGTGACTTGCAGGATCATAACCTGCAATGAAAGAGCCCATCATTAAACTGCCCCTTATATACAACATCAACCTTCTGTAAGTAAGATTCCTTATGTTGTATCCGGTTGCATTGCAGGCTTCTATAAATCTATCTATTGGTGCAAAATGTAATCTTTGCAAATCTAATTCGTAGTTCTTTGAATTACTCCCATCTTCATCAATTATTTTTTCTACCCTGTAACTAATAGTATAAGGCACGTTATCGCCCATGTATAGACTGGGAGTTGCTCTTCTCCTGTGTGCAAAATGTTTTAATACCATTATGAAGTCATAATTACTAAGTGAATCAGTAAAATTATGATGGTGTACAAAAATTGCAGGCTGAAACATTATATGTGTTGTCCTGTATATTAAATCTAAAAAACTCCAGTCGTCTATTGCTGCTGGAGTATATATTTCATACATACCTTCATAGTAGTGACCTATGTCAGCTCTTATTGCACTGTCACCCTCTACAGCATAATCGTATCCGAAAAAGGTAGGCTGAGTTATCATGTGACCGTATAAATCCTGTACTACATGCAAATATGCTCCATAAATTAATGCCTTCTCATATGGACTCCATCCATGCGCACGCGCATAGTCTGCCATTCTCTTGAGTTGTGTAAGATTGTGGTTTAAATCTTTTACTCCATCAGGAAATTCTATTATCTCACTTATAACACTTGAATCTCCGTCAGACACATATAAAACATCTCCGAAATTTATTACCCCAGAATAGTCATTGTCATCAATGTTATGAATGGTAATAAGTAGCTTCTGAATCTGTCGCTGATTGGTAGTATCAAGAATATCGGGTAAGGTAAGTCCTATTAGATAAAATTTCCTTGTTAAATTGTTTTCTAACCTCTCCCATCCGTCTCCTTCATATGGATGCTCTAAGGCCTCTGCAAATGAAGGGTCGTACTGCCTCCACATCTCTATAGTCTCAGGTTGTAACCCAAGCCACATATGGGTGTAGGGGTTGAATGCCTTAATTTGATTTACACTTATTAAGAGTATAGCCGCAAAAAGTATGGTTTTATTTTTCATGGCTTCCCCCTTCTTGTTTTTGTTATTTTTCCTTTTTCTTACTTTGCAAGTTGTATCTCCGTATAATATACATCAAAGTCTTCCCTTGAATCTGGACCCTCACATGCCCATACAAGATGCAATACC
>JALVLE010000015.1 GCA_027033555.1 Caldifarciminota bacterium
CAGTTTATTTTTGCACCAATTTTATCTCTTCCATTAGACCCCTGGATTTCTTGCCAGTCTAACACTATTTTAATATTTTTTTCCATGTTTAACCTCCTTTATGTTTTTTGTTGTTACCCCCATCTCTCCGAGCGTACTTATTATAAAGGGGGGCACGTTTTGTCAAGAAGACGCTATTCCTCAAAAACCTCCCAAAGGGGGTATTTTCTCAAGATAAAGGTAATGGAAGTTCAGGTAAAATCAATGTTACAAAAATAATAGGAGGGCTCTCTATAAATATAGAAGTTCCTTATCAAAATTTTACCTCAGAAGATAAAAAGTCCATAACAAAAGCCAATCAGAAAAGGTGCAAAAAGGCGACGAAGAAAGAAAAGCCCATTATACTAAATGAGCTCCAATAACTTATTAACAGGTTGTTTGAAGGGAGATAGGAAAAGGATATGTAAAGTGTATCCCTATTCCACCAAATTAGAAGTGAAATATGCAAGTTATTTTACCAAAATGCTGAATTTTGTAAAAAATAATGCTCCATTCTAATGGTTTTTTAAGAGAGTGGTGCAGACTTGGAAATTCAAGATTATAGGCGTAAATTTTTAAATAAAGGGGGTAAGGGATAATATGAGATACATTGCGAAGTATTTTATGGTATTTTCTTTCATCCTTTCAGGTTGTGCTGCGTTTTTGCGCACAGAAACCAAATCTAAAGATATTTTTATGCAATATGCACTTAAAAGAATACCCAATAGTGTAGAAAGTAAATGGATGATTGAACACACTTTTAAGCCCTATACTGCAGAACTCTTTAGGTTATATCTTAAGAGTAAAGGTATTAAAGTACCGGATACCATATGGTTTGACTTTTCCCATGCAGTAAAATGGGTGAATAATCATAAAGACCTTTTTAGAGATACCACGAAAATAAAAGAGATGATACTTATATTCAGAGAAATCGGCAACAGTTCAGGACTTATCATTTCCAGACGGGTTGAGAGGGCGAGGTTTGAGTGGGAGATGCAGATTGGAGATAGAACAATTTACTGGTATGATTTTCCACGCAAGATTATGGCTGTTTTTCCTGAGAAGGTTGTTTATTATAGAGGGCCTTTTTGCAGGGAGGGTAAAAACAAAGATAGGATTCTAATAGCATTTCCATCAATTAATTCCGGATATATAAAACCTTTAAATTCCACTTATTACTGGGATCAGCCCGAAGGTGTTGATAGTATATTAATATTTTTCTATGAAGGCAAATGGGATAAAGATAAGATGGAATACTTGATACACCATCCAGTTATGGGAAGTATATCTGAACCCATACTCAGCCAGTTTATAAACGACTATTGCATAAGGTTTGCCAACAATATGTATTTTCTTAAAGATGGTACATGGTATCGCGTAAGAATTTACTCAAAGGTGTATTTTGAAGAGCATATAGTGAATTGGGACGAGAGTAAGGATGCGATATTTGGGTCATTTACGGAAGACTCTTCAGTATATGTTTGGGGAAAATTAAAAATAAAAGACAGAGTTTATTATACCAGGCATTTTTCGGATAGTGTGTTTAGAGATGTACTCAAATTCGTTGAAAAACATAGAAGAGACATCGTCAGGAGTGGAAGATAGCTTTTAAATAATTGATGGAGGTATCTTGCATTTTTAAACAATACCCCTTTTTGGCATAATTATTTTGATGGACAGCGTATTTCTTGCTTTTTAACGCTTTATCTTTTAGTTTTTACATAGCTTTATAGTCTTTACTTTGTTCGTTCAAACTCCTTTCTATTCTGGCTTTTTGGTCTAAATTAAAAGTTATTTGCACTGTAATAGTGGGATAGCTTTGATAGGCTATTTTTTGAAGATTATCAGAATGAGATACGAGCTTCATGGAATGAAAAACGTCACCTGCAACTAAAGACATCTGCAGGCTGTGCAATTTTAACATATAACCTATATTCAAGCCATACATTGCATTTAATTTTCCAAATGTTTCTTCGTAAGGTCCTATATACATACCCTGCACCTGTAAGTTTCCAATAGGCGATTTGTAATTTAAAAATCCCTTTAATTGATAAAAAAGACCTTTCTGAGTGCCTATGAGAGAATCACTCCTTGTATATCTTTCAACATCAAA
>JALVLE010000016.1 GCA_027033555.1 Caldifarciminota bacterium
GCTTGGGCTCAAAAAACACAGGTTTAAAAATGGAATAAACTCAAATGCCATTGATGTTACCATAGCTCTTGAGCACATGGTGCTTGAAGCTTGGGAACTTGGTATTGGAAGTTGCTGGATTCTCGCTTTCTGGCCTGATAAAGTAAGGAGAATTTTGAATATCCCAGAGGACATTGATATCGTGGGAATCCTTACCTTGGGTTATCCCGCCGAATCACCACCCGCAAGGCCAAGAAAATCCCTTGGTGAAATAGTTTGCTGGGACGAGTACTATTGACTTCATGTAATAGACGAGGGATAGGCAGGCAGAGAAGGTACATTATCACATTCATTTGGATGACTCTCAATTCCCTCACATTTTCACCGGCATCATAAAATTATTAGAAAAACCGGGGCTCTTATGGTTTTTATTGCTTGAATATTATTTCAAAATCCCTTATAATTTAAGCAATATGTTGCTTAACTCTAAAGAACTTGCTCAAAGAAAAAGAGAAATTTTGAGGCTGTTTTATGCGAGAAATTTTATAAAGGCTCTCCAGTTATATGAGGATATACTTATTTACATAGAGAATGACCCTGAGATGAGAAAAATAGGGGGAGATTTGTATCTCGCAACAGGTAATACTTCCCTTGCTCTCGGCGAATACCGAAAAGCGCTTGAGCTATGGATGGATCAGGGAAATTATGAAAGAGCTCGTGTAATCGCTCAGAAAATAGGGAATCTTGCGCCTGATGACCTTGATATCCATATAACGCTGTCTGATATTTATATGAAAATGGGTGATCCAGAACGTGCGGTGATGGAGATGACGAAATATATTGAGAAAGCACTTCGCCAGGGCAGGAAGGATCTTGCAAAGTTTATGATTGAAAGAATAAAAAAGAGGGGACTTGTTGATTATCTGCCTGAAAGATACAAGCAGGTATTGGGTATAAACAAAAACGTTGACCTTTATTACAAAAAACTAATGCAGGAGAAAAAAATAAAGACATTTGGGCTGTTTTTAAAGAAAGAAATAGCAAGAGGGAACAGGTACAATCGGAATTTCAGTATTATTTTGATTCATAGAGAAAAAGAAAAACCCTTTAGTATGCTTGAGAAAAATGCCATTGAGGATATTCTTACAGAGACTTTGCGTGAAGCTGATATTTTTATAGTAGGAGATAACTGGATTTTTATACTTTTACCAGAAACTAACAAGTATGGAAGTATGAGAGTGCTTGAGAGATTGAAGGAAGTTTTGTCTCAAAATTTCATTGATTTAAGGTATTTCCTTGCAAATTTCCCGGATGATGGACTTTCTGATAAGGAGCTTATTAAAAAAGCCCTCTCTTTTAAAGAGATTTAGTCTGCCTCTCTTCTAATTCCTTTTCATTATCTGAAGGCATGGAATCTATTTTGAATTCAATAAAGAGTTTTTCATATCTCTTTTTCAGCTCCCGGTTATATAGTCTATTTTCGGGTGTGGGTGGTTTAAATCGCCAGAGGGGGCTCAATCTGGACAGTGTGTCCACAAGTTGCCATTTGTGTTTAAAGGTGGCTCCATGTAATTTCTTCAAGATCTCAAGGCGTTTTTCTCCAAACCATTTTTTGTCAAACTCATTAACTTTAAAAGAATCCACCCTCATAGGGTATAGTTCAGCATATTTAATGATTTTATTCACTTTATCTTTTTTAATTCCCAGCTTGAGAATCAATGTATATTTAAAAGCCCGAGCGTTCTGGAATACACTGTCCTCAATGTTCTTGAGTTTTTCGTCCCATAGCCCCTTTTCCAGGAGTTTTTTCTTGCATTCTGAGGTTATACTGTATTTTATGGGCTTATACACAGTCTGCTGGAAGACATTTTGCATGAAAAATAAGGAAAAAAAGCTTATGATGCCTGCTGATACAGGGGTAAGAATCCATCCCCATGCAATTTTGCCAAGGGTGCCAAAATTTATTGCCCTGCCACCACCCTTTGCGATCCCGATGCCAATGACGCCACCCACAACAGCCTGAGAACTTGAAATAGGGACCAGTGGGATGGGCGGAAGATGGAGAGAAATTAAGAACTTTGCAAGACTTTCTGACGCGAATATAAATAACACCATAGATTCAGCAAGTACTACTATAAGAGCGCTTATAGG
>JALVLE010000017.1 GCA_027033555.1 Caldifarciminota bacterium
AGCACCCTGTATCCAAGCTTACATAAAATATATGCAGCAGTAGCTCCCGCAGGTCCTGCGCCCGCAACTATAACTTCATAAAATCCCATGTTTTGGTAAATTATATCACAATTCTTCAAGAAAGCCAAAATTTTCTTTTCATCGCTAACAGACCCAAAATTCTCTCAGCATGGGGAATTTTCCATAGAGAGCTTCATAGACCACCCTTTGAAAATTCAAAAGTGTTGGTGTAAACTATGATATAATAAAAATAGGGAGGTTGATAATTTATGGCTGGACATTCCAAATGGGCACAAATTAAACACCAAAAGGCCAAAAATGACGCCAGAAAGGGCCAGATTTTTACTAAACTGATAAGAGAAATTACGATAGCAGCAAGGCTTGGAGGAGGAGATCCTGATTTAAACCCGCGCCTCAGGCTTGCTATTGAAAAGGCCAAAGAGCACAATATGCCAAAAGAAAATATTGAAAAGGCAATAAAAAAGGGCACAGGAGAACTTGAAGGCGTCCATTACATGGAGGTTACATTTGAAGGATATGGCCCAGGAGGTGTGGCCCTTTTAATAGAGGCGGTGACGGACAACAAAAATAGAACTACAGGTGAGATAAGACATATATTTTCTAAATATGGCGGTAATCTGGGAAATCCAGGTAGCGTTGCATGGCAATTTGAGAAAAAAGGCGTTATACAAATTGACAAAGACAAAATTGACGAAGACACACTTCTGGAAATTGCTCTTGATGCAGGGGCTCAGGATATGAAAACAGAAGAGGATTACTATGAAATAATTACTACTCCACATGATTTTATGAAAGTAAAGCAGGCAATAGAAGAAAAGAATATACCTATTAAATTTGCAGACATCCTGATGATACCTAAAAATACCGTGAAAGTCTCTGAAAAAGACGCAGAAAAGCTCCTCAAACTCATTGACGCTCTTGAAGAGAACGATGACGTACAGAAAGTCCACGGCAATTACGATATACCAGATGAGATTATTGAGAAGCTGGCTTCTTAATGCGGATCATCGGTATAGACCCAGGAACAAAAAAATTAGGGATAGGTGTTATTGACGACCGTGATTTTATAGCTGCGTTTACGATAAATGTTGGAATATCTGACTTTCAGATGCGTCTTTTTAAACTCGCGGAACAATTCAGAAAGGTATTAAAAGATTATACGCCTGACGTCGCCTTTCTTGAATCCACAATCTATCATAAAAATGTAAAAACTGCCATCCAGCTTGGGGCTGTAAGAGGCATTGTATTGCTTCTCCTTGCTGAGGCTAAAATTGAGACTTTTGAGCTTTCACCCACACGTGTAAAAGGTAGTATAACGGGCAACGGCCAGGCAAAAAAACAGCAGGTGGCATATATGGTAAAAAGGTTATTGAATATCTCAGAGGATACTTTTCTTGATGAACACGCCACAGATGCCCTCGCCTGTGCATTGGCTGGTTTTAAAAGCTTATCATGATATACAGAATTGACGGCGTGATATTCAAAATTGACAATATTAGAGTGATCATAAAAACAGGGAACCTATTTTACGAGGTGATAACACCAGATGCTCCTAAATTGAATGCAGGGGCCACCATATCTTTGTACACTTACCTTTCAATCAAAGGGGAGATTGTCACCTTATACGGTTTTTTAAATGAGGAAGCACGAGCATTGTTTATACGCATGATAAACCTTCAGGGTGTAGGTGAAAAAATGGCACTGCGAATACTCGCTGCCCTTTCCCCATCCGAGGTACTTGAGGTAGTTGAAAAAGAAGATGTTAAAACACTTTCCTCCATAAAAGGCGTGGGCAAAAAGCGAGCAGAAAGGCTCATTTTTGAATTAAAAGGTGCTCTGCCAAAAACTTTAAAAGAGGACAAACTTCAAAAAGTGCAGGGTGCACAAACATTAAAAGACGCACTTGTTGCACTTGGATTAAAAGAAGAGGAAGCCGAAGAGTCTGTAAAAGAGTACATTTTAAGGCATGGGGAAATTAATTCTGTTGAAGAAGCAATAAAGGAGATAGTGAAAAGGAAATGATCAGAGATCTGACAAATCCGAATCCGAAAACAGAGGACCTTGAAATAGATAGAGCTTTAAGACCGCGACGTCTTCAA
>JALVLE010000018.1 GCA_027033555.1 Caldifarciminota bacterium
GAAAAAGAAACTGGCAGGTAGGGGAGGAATTGTTGCACATCTTGGAACAAACGATATGCGGGAAGTGGAAGAAAGGATCAAAAAGGGCGACAAACATGCTGAATTTATTTACAGAGCAATGGCATATAATATTGCCAAATGGATAGGAATGATGGCGCCAGTTGTGAATGGAAAGGTTGATGCAATAGTGATTACAGGAGGGCTTGCATACGATGAGACGTTTGTTTCCTGGATCAAGGAGAGGGTTTCATTTATTTCAGAGGTTCTTGTGTATCCCGGTGAAGATGAGATGCAGGCCCTGATGGAAGGGGCTTTGCGGGTTTTGAAGGGAGAGGAAAAAGCTAAGATTTATGAATAAAGGAGGTTTTAATATGATTAAGAGACTTAATGAAATGCTGGATGTGATAAGAGGTAGAGAAAAGAAAAGGCTTGTTGTTGCTGCTGGTGAAGACCCTCATACTATTGAAGCGGTAGCAAGAGCATATAATGAGGGCCTGTGTGAGGTTACCCTTGTTGGAGATCCTGATAAGATAAAGGAAGTGGCAAATGCACATAATGTTGACATCTCTAAATTTGAAATTGTAGAAGAAAAAGACCCTAAAAAGGCCGCTAAGGTTGCAGTAAGGCTTATAAGAGAAGGAAAAGGTGATGCCCTTATGAAGGGGCTTGTGGATACTGCCACCTATATGCGGGCAATTTTGAATAAAGAGGAAGGTCTTTTGAAGGAAAAAAAGGTTCTTTCACACGTTACAGTGGTTGAATTTCCTCTTCATCATAAGCTGCTTATTGTGTCAGATGTGGCGGTTATAATCCATCCAACCCTTGAGCAGAAGATAGAAATGATTAAATACACCATTGAAGTTGCAAACGCTCTTGGAATAGATAATCCCAAGATAGCTATAATCAGCGCTGTTGAAAAGGTAAATCCTAAAATGCCGTCCACTATAGATGCTGCACTTTTAAAAGTGATGGGAGAGCGGGGACAGATAAAGGGTGGTATTATAGATGGTCCTCTTGCGCTTGATATTGCTGTATCAAAGGAATGTCTTGAGATTAAGGGGCTTAAAAGTCCGGTTGATGGTGATGCAGATATTCTTATCTTTCCAGATATAGTCACAGGGAACGTATTTTTCAAAACAGCCACACAGCTTGCAGGTGGCAAAATAGCAGCCATTGTTACCGGTACCGATGTACCGTGTGTTCTCACCTCAAGGGCAGATAGTGAAGATTCTAAATTTTATTCAATTGCACTTGCAGTACTTGTTGCAGGAAAATAAGTCATGAAGATACTAACATTGAATTGCGGCAGTTCCTCTGTGAAGTATCAGGTATATGATTGGGATGAAAGGATTCCTCTCGCACAGGGAGTGGTTGAGAGGGTTACAATAGGAGACTCTTTTATAAAACATACCCCTTTTGGCAAGGACCCTGTGAAGATTAATCATGAATGCCCGGATCATCAGGAGGCGATTAAACTTGTGATGGACACCCTTGTTCACCCTGAGTATGGCGTATTAAAAGACCTTAAGGAAATAGATGCGGTGGGACACAGAGTGGTACATGGAGGTGAAGAATTCACAAAGTCTGTCTTGATAGATGAAAATGTTATAAAGACATTTGAGGAACTTTCTTCTCTTGCTCCACTTCACAACCCTGCAAATGTGAAGGGGATACGTGCTGCTATGGCTCTTTTGCCAGATGTGCCCCATGTGGCAGTTATGGATACTGCGTTCCATCAGACCATGCCTGAGCATGCATACCTTTATGCTGTTCCAAGGAGGTGGTATGAAGCATATGGTGTGAGAAGATACGGTTTTCACGGCACCTCCCATCTTTATGTCTCCAGAAGAGCTGCTGTTCTGCTGGGGAAAAAAGCAAATGAAGTTAATTTAATTACGTGTCATATAGGCAATGGAGCAAGTATGACGGCTATCAGGAAAGGACAATCGGTTGATCATTCTATGGGCTTTACTCCTCTTGAGGGACTTATAATGGGGACTCGTTCGGGGGACGTGGACCCTGCAATAATTACCTTTATTATGGAAAAAGAGCAACTCACCGCCGAAGAGGTAATTTATATACTCAATAAAAAAAGCGGTATTCTGGGCATTACCGGGAA
>JALVLE010000019.1 GCA_027033555.1 Caldifarciminota bacterium
ATCTTGGATTGTTTACCAATAACCATGATTTCGACCCGGCCATCGGGTAAATTGCGTACCCAACCAGATAAGCCCAGTTCTTGGGCTTTTCTTTGGGTAAAATGACGGTATCCGACACCTTGAACCAAACCGGAAACGTAAATATGATATTGTTTCATACCTTTTTTATTTTAATTTTTTAAACCACTTCTCAACTTCTTTGTGATCAATTTTATGATAGCGACCTTTGTGAGAAAGCAGAGCGCCGTAGAAAGTTTTGGGTATATGCATTAATTCATGGATTAAAGTTTTCAGAGGTTCTCATAGTTTTTGGTATATTTCAAGTTGTTTCCGGGCTTTTCCATCTCATATTTGCTTACCTCCTCTGGTTTCAGGAAAAATACATATGGACGAGAAACCTGGATGTTATCCTTACGCTCCCTTCAAATCCCCTTTGGTATATTACATTAAAAGAAGTTCCAGGTCAGGTAATGGAGATAATTACTATAACAACCGGTATTGCGATAATAATCACGGGATTTATTACAGGAGAGGTTGGTCTGACTGTTCTCGTGCTGTTAAAGATTGTGGTTGCGACCCTCTCAGGATTTTTGATTTTGACCGGGTTTGCGTGTTTTCTCGTTTCACTTTCTATTATGTTATACGGAAGACGGAGCCTTTTTGAGGTGTTTTATGAGGTTTTGGAGCTGGGGCAGTATCCCATTACCATATATCCAAAAACTTTAAGAGTAATATTTACTTTTTTTATGCCCATAGGGTTCCTCGCCACATACCCTTATCTGGCGCTTCACGAAACCCGAATATTTGTTTTTTTGATTATGGTATCATTAGTTTCTATAATTGGGGGATATGGAAGCTTTCGTTATTTTTTGAAAGCCTATAAGAGTGGCGCATAAAATTTTCAGGAGAAAGCTGGTTTAAAAAGTATTATACAAGAATTTTGAAATGCTTTTGACTTTTATTCCGGCCTTGTATATTCAAACTCAATGATTTATAATATTCAACAGAATCCGGACCTGAAAGGTCCCCCTGAGGTAAAATAAAAGGGTCCAAGGAGGTAAAACATGAAAAAAAGGCGCAAATATGAGATGATGATAGTGCTAAATCCTGATCTGGACGATCAGGGAAGGGAGGATATTATCAATCTCGTAAAGAATAAGATTGAAGAGGACGGTACTGTGGAAAATATTGACGAGTGGGGAAAGAGAGAGATGGCGTATGAAATCCAACATCACAAGGAGGCATACTATTACGTAATAAACTTTGAAACCACTCCTGAGATAGCTGATAGTCTCAAACATATTTTGAATTTAAAGAAGAAGGAAGTCTTGAGATATATTGTAATAAGGAAGTAAATCCATGGCGGATATAAAACTACCAAGTTTGAATATAGTAATTCTCTCTGGCAGACTCGTCAGAGACCCTGAAATGCGTTACACTCTTCAGGGAAGACCCGTGACAAAGTTTAGGCTTGCTGTTGATAGGAATTTTAAAGACTCGTCAGGTGAGTGGCAAAAAGAAACGCTTTATATTGATGTTACCACATGGGGAGCTCTTGCAGAAAGGGTTCACGAAACTCTCAAGAAGGGCAGTCCGGTTATTGTGCAAGGGTATTTACGTCTCAGAGAATGGACAACCCAGAATGATCAAAAGAGACAAATGGTTGAGGTTGTGGCAAGATCGGTACAGTTCCTTGAAAAGAGAGAATTTACTGGAGAGGTGGTAGAGGAGGATTTGAATGAGGAGCCTCCGGAAGATACCCTTCCGGATGATGTTAGTTTTTAAAAGGAGGTATAAAAATGGCAAGAAAAAATACCTGTGAATTTTGTGCAAAGGGTATTAAAGAAATTGATTATAAAGATTTTGAAACACTTAGAAAATATATGACAAGGAGAGGCAAAATTCTCCCCAGGAGGTCAACAGGAACCTGTGCATATCATCAAAGGCAATTGACAAGGGCAATAAAAAGGGCGAGACAGATGGCTCTTTTACCTTATGTGGAAGATTACTATCTCTAATTTTATTGAGGAGGAGAAAAATGAAGATTATATTGCTGAAAGATGTTGAAAATCTGGGAAAAAGAGGGGAGATTAAAGAGGTTAAGGATGGATTTGCGCGAAATTACCTTATACCAAAGGGCTTTGCAATGGAAGCAAATCGGTCAAATTTGAGAGCATTTGAGGCGATTGAGGCACAGCAAAAAAGTAAGAGAGAGAAAGAAAAGAACAGAGCCTTAAAGCTTAAAGAAAAGATAGAGAAGTTTAAATTGAAGCTTAAGGCTAAAGCAGGAGAGGAAGGGAAATTGTTTGGAGCTATAAGTTCAATTGATATTTTAAATGGGCTTAAAGAACATGGCATACAGGTGGAAAAGGGAATGATACATATGGAAGATGCTATAAGAAGCGTTGGTACTTATGAGATTGAAATACGTCTTCACCCTGAAGTAAAGGCAATTTTGAAAGTAGAGGTTAGTCCAGAGGGTGAGTGATTTAATTGAGGTAAAAGTAGAGAAGGTTGTTATTGATGAAAATATAGGGGGACCTTTTGTTCTTTTGAAAAAAGTGGATGGGGAGGTTTACCTCCCCATTTCTATTGGATTCTCTGAGGCACAATCAATTTTATTTGCCCTTGAAAAAATTAAAACACCCAGACCCCTTACTCATGATTTAATTGTAATACTTTTGAATGCCCTGGATGTTAATATCCAGAGGGTGGTGATAAATGACCTTATAAAAAATACCTTCTATGCAAGAATAGTTTTAAAAAAAGATAATATTCTGTATTCTATTGATGCACGGCCATCTGATTCCATTGCAATTGCTGTACGGAAGAATGTACCAGTATATGTGGCAAAATATGTAATGGATGAAGCAGGACAGTACAATTTAACCTGATGCTTGAGGTGCAGATAAAAAATGTTAAGTTTAAAAATCCTATACTCACAGCGGCAGGGACTTTTGGAAAGGGTCTTGAGCTCAAAGGGAGTTTTGACCTCACCAGATTGGGTGGGATTATTCCTAAAACAATAACCCTTCATCCCCGTACAGGTAATCCTTTTCCAAGACTGAAGGAGACCCCATGTGGGCTTATCAATTCAATAGGTCTGGAGAATAACGGGCTTGAAACTTTCCTGACGCGTACTTATCCACTATTGAAGGCATTGCCAACAGAGGTTATAGCGAGCATATCAGGTGAAACTATACAAGAGTATGTACAGGTGCTAAAAGCACTTGTAGATAATACTGATATCAAAGTGTTTGAAATTAATCTTTCCTGCCCCAACGTTGAAAAAGGTGGAGAAGAATTCAGCCAGGATACAGCTATTATGTCAGAGTTACTAAGACGTTTGAGAAAAGTCACGGATAGGTTACTCTGGGCAAAACTTCCTCCCGATGTTTATAGAATAAAAGCTCTTGTTAGAGTGGTAAAGGAGAGTGGTTTTGATGGGGTTGTGTTGTGCAACACATATAAAGCTACTTATATTGATGTAGATAAAATGCAGTTCTCCCTGGCTAAAGGCTATGGTGGGCTCTCAGGACCCGCTATTTTACCAATAACTCTTTATATGGTGACAGAGGTAAAAAGAGAGTTTTTGGATTTTCCTGTGATTGCATCAGGAGGCGTATTTTCAGAGGAGGATGTGCTTAGATACATCCTTGCAGGAGCCCATCTTGTAGAAGTTGGGACAATGAACTTTGTAAAGCTATCAGAAGTGTTTACTCTTGAAGATGGTGTTAAAAATTATTTACTTAAAAAAGGCGTTACCCTTGATGAACTGAGAGGCTGGATTATTAATGGCAGAAAAAGAAGTTAAGAAGTATCCAGAGTGTATAACAAAGAAACTAATATCTTTGCGAGAAGAGGGCATATCTCAGGATATTCACGCTTCTCCTGTTTTAATATTTCTCAGGGTAGCAAAAGATACACCGCTTTCTTTTGAACGGATTTTGAAAACAGTAATTGAAGAGGCATTTCCATTTAAGGCCGAAATATATGAAGTATACCCCTATTCTATGGTTATATGTTTTGATGCTTTTAAAACGTTTGCTTATCAGCTTGATGATGCACTAACTCTTGCCAGAAGACTCAGCGATCTTAATTTTGTAGAGGTTGTCTTTATATCAAAGGCAAGAGGATTTTTTAGATATGCGAATATAAAAGGCAGGGAATTTGTGGTAATGGATATTGATGCTTTTTATGACTTTTTTAAGGAAGTAAGCGGTTTTGAAAAAGGTGTTTATCTGGATGAATCCTCATATTCCTGTTTATACCATAATGTCATAGTGGAGGTTGTGGGTGAGAGGTATTTGAAGGTTAACAAAGTAAGAAAGGATTATATTTTCCATCCATTTCCCCAATATGAAGGGAAAAATCCTATTAGTACCTCTCGTATTGGCTCCGGCGCAATAATTTTGCGTGGAAAAAAGGGCTCAGGTAAAACACACGCAGCGCTTGATAGCTTATTTTCCAAAGATTTGGACATGATCGCCCATGTAAAATTGTATCCATATATGCAGTTTGAGCCCTTAAGCGCAATGAATTTCATAGCCAGGGCTTTTGAGTTTTACATTGATAGAAAAGAGAGTGCACCCCTGGAATTTGTAAAAATGGTATTGAAGAATAAAGGAAAAAAAGCCGTATTTATTGAAAATGCAGAATACATGGACGCAGATACCAGAAAAGAGATAGAAACTTTTCTAAATATGCCGGAGTCTGGTAAAACTCTGTGGATATTGGAAGGAGCCTATAACTGGGAAAAAGCCGAATACATTACTTTCAATGAATTCTCAGGGTCTTTTGGACTCAGAATCTTTAAAGCCTTATCGGGGTATAAAAAGCCGGATAAAACACTTATGGATTTTATAGATAGAGTCTCTCCACAGAATTACACGCACATTTTTGATATTTTTGCCATACTTTCATTCAAAAAATATTTAATATTTGGTGAAGATACGGTGTATTTAAGCCCTCTGGCTATTTCCCGTCTTGGGAGTGTGAAAAATATGGATTCCCTTTATGAAGAATTTTTTAGAAGCCTGAGCAATAAGGAAGAAGAGGCTCTCTTATCCATTGCTTTAAACTATGGTGTATCCTATAATCTGGAGAAATATTTTTATCTTCTTGTGCGGATGTCAAGACACAGTATTGTGAGATTAGGGCCCAGGATTGAAATTTTGTCACGGGAAATAAGAGAGAGAATCTTAAAAAGGGCAGAAACAGAAAAGATAAAAGCAATTATAGAGAGAGGAGAAAATGAGTTTCCTCGTTATATAAAGATGTGGCAGCTGGAACTTATGGGTGAAAAACGTGCCATTTTTAGAGAATTGAAGAGGTTTAAAAACAGCGTAGGGGAGGCTACTTTGTCCAGACATGTAATACTAAATTATCTACTACGCCTGGAACCTACTGAAAAAGAGAAGATAGACATTTTGCTGGAACTTAAAGATTGGGCAACAAAAATGAATGAAATACAGAAAGCCCAGGAGTATGTAAAAGAAGCAATAAAGGTAGCAAAAGAACTGAAGGATGTGGATATACTTGCAAATGTGCTTTATGTGGCTGGTGTGTTTAACGCTACCTATGGTCAAATGGGACAGGCTCTTATGTACTTGAAAGATGCCAGAAAATTTGCAGAAAAGAGTGGACAAAGGAAGCTTATGATTGATATATTGCTCAAAATGGCTCGGATTTATATGAGAAAAAATGACCATGATAAAGTCATAGAGACCCTGGGTGGTATTGAAGAAGCTGAGCTTACAGTAGAGAAAAGGGCTGAATATTTATTTTTGCTCGCTACAGCTTATATGATGCATGATAACCTAAATCGTGCATATAGTCTTTTAAAAGAGGCGCTTTCGCTTATGGAAGATTTTAAAAATAACGTGCTTCGGTCAGAAATTCTCACAAAGATGGCTGAGGTGGAATTTGCATTCGGTAATGTGCAGGTGGCTGGAAAATATGCGGAAAATGCAATAAGTTATAACCTGGATAATATGGAGGCAAAACTTATTCTGGCAAAGACAGAGTTTAAAAAAGGAAACATTAAAAAATCTCTGGAAATATTAAATAATCTGAGGCAGGCGGAAAATAACATAGGTGAAAAAGCCCTTCTGGAACTTGCAGTGATTCAGGCTTATCTTGGCCATTACAAAAGTGCAATAAGTAATCTGGACGTTATCCTTAAAAATATCTCGCAGAAGAGCCCCAGTAATTTGAACCATAAAGTACTTATAAACAAGGCACGATATTTACTCAGATTAGGAAGATACAAAAAAGCCTGGGATATAATCCAGAATCTTGATAATGTTGAGCTTCTTGACGAATTCTATCTGTTTCTCATGGGAAGAGAATATAC
>JALVLE010000020.1 GCA_027033555.1 Caldifarciminota bacterium
TGAGCGTGTTTGGAAATGGTACTACCATTCTCGTACTCACTTCATACTTGGAGAGGGGATGATAGACCTCAAGCACTTCTAATCTTTGTGCTTTCCCCATTTTTCCCTAACCCTTCTTCCCCTCGGGGAGGGAGGGCTGAGTGGAATGGGGGAGGATTTGTTTCTTCCCGCTTCCGAAGCAAGCGGGGAAAGGTAGTGCTTTTTGCCTCACTTCCAAAGCTCAGGGAAGAGCAATTTTTGAGGTTGTGGTGGGAGATTAGGTGATGACTACATCCCAAATTTTTGAGCTTTCCACTTGAAAAGCTCTGAGATTTTTCTCACAAAATCCATTAGCTTCATTAAAATCCCATCAATGGCTTGCATACGTCAAGTTGCATTAAAATTAGAAACCTATGGAAAAGGTTATCATTCTGGATTTTGGCTCTCAGTACACACAGCTCATTGCCCGCAGAGTGAGGGAGAATAATGTCTATTCGGAGATTGTTCCCTTCAACATCCCACCTCACCAGATAGGAGATGATGTAATTGCCATAATCCTCAGCGGCGGGCCTGGTAGTGTCTACGATGAAAGGCCTTACCTGCCTGATAAACGCATATTTGAGCTTGGAAAGCCCATTCTGGGAATATGCTACGGCCTTCAGATTATTGCCCACATGTTAGGTGGTAAGGTTGCACCGGCAGGTGAAAAGGAATATGGATACGCTGAGCTTGAAATCATCAAAGATTCACCACTTTTTAAGAATATACCCCGAAAATTCCGCGTATGGATGAGCCACGGGGATAGGGTTCTATCAATCCCCGAAAATTTCAGTGTCATTGCCCGCACTGCTAACTCCCCCTATGCTGCAATCTCAGACGAGAAAAGAAAAATTTATGGCCTTCAGTTTCATCCCGAGGTGGTTCACACGGAGTATGGAACTGAAATCATTCGAAATTTCCTCTATGAGATAGCCGGAGCAAAGGGTGAATGGAAGCTGGAAAATTATGTTGAAACCATGATCGCAGAAATCAGGGAGAGAGTGGACGGAAACGGAGTAATCCTTGCCCTCTCCGGCGGCGTTGATTCTTCTGTAGTTGCCTATCTGCTTGCAAAGGCGGTGGGCGAAAATTTTTACCCCATATTTATTGACACAGGGTTGCTCAAGATTGGCGAGACCGAAAGGATTAAAAAATTTTTCGGACATTTGAAAAACTTAAGAATAATTGATGCACGCGAAATATTTTTAAATGCCCTGAAAGGTGTAAAAGACCCCGAAGAAAAGCGAAAGATTATCGGAGAAAAATTCATCGAGGTATTTCGAGACGAGTCCCTGAAGCTTAAGGATAAGATCAAATTCCTCGCTCAGGGGACCCTGTATCCGGATGTGATCGAATCAACACCGGTAGTGGGTCCTTCTGAGACCATCAAATCCCATCACAATGTCGGCGGACTACCTGACTGGCTACCTTTTGAACTCCTCGAGCCCCTCAAGATGCTTTTTAAGGACGAAGTGAGGAAGATTGGCAAAATTCTTGGTATGCCCGATGAATTAATCACTCGTCATCCCTTTCCCGGTCCTGGCTTTGCAATCAGAATTATCGGAGAGGTGACCGAGGAGAGTCTTTCTCTTGTTAAGATGGCGGATTTAATTATTGAAGAAGAAATCAAAAACGCGGGGTTGTATGAGGAACTCTGGCAGGTATTCCCGGTGTTACTCCCCATCAAAACCGTAGGAGTAATGGGGGATAAAAGGACTTACGAGTATGTGGTCGCATTGAGGGCTGTAACGTCTGTTGATGGAATGACAGCAGATTGGGCAAAGCTCCCATACGATGTTTTGGAGAGAATCTCAAGCAGGATTGTTAATGAAATCACAGGAATAAACAGGGTCGTTTTTGATGTTACATCCAAACCCCCTGCCACCATTGAGTGGGAGTAGTTGTTAAGTTCCGGCCGCAAATATTATAATTTCCCCGAATGCTCATTAAAAAGGAGGTTTTAATATGGATATTAAGCAGGTTGCCGTAATTGGTGCAGGTACCATGGGAAATGGCATTGCCCATGTTTTTGCCCAGTATGGATACAACGTAGTTTTAGTTGATATCAAGGACGAGTACCTCGAGCGTG
>JALVLE010000021.1 GCA_027033555.1 Caldifarciminota bacterium
AATTTGGTCTCGATCCCGCTTATAATCCCCTTAAAATATCAAAGTCGAGGGGAATCATTGTAGTACAGGGGGACGGGAGATTGACACCATTCCCTGATAATACTTTTGAGACGGTTTTTCTCATTGTAACCATTTGCTTTGCTGATAACCCAGAGATGCTCGTTAAAGAAGCATCCCGTATTCTCAAACCCGGTGGTCGTGTAGTTCTGGGTCTTGTTCCAAAGAACAGTGCCTGGGGGAAGTATTATCTTAAGCTTAAGGCCGAGGGGCATTTTTTCTACAAATATGCTGATTTTTACACTGTTTCAGAGGTTAGTTCCATGCTTGAAGAATCGAGTTTTGAACACCCCACAGGATTATCAACACTTTTCGACCCACCCCCACATGGAAGTGATAAAGAATTTATAGAAGACAAATTGAGGGAGGATGCGGGATTTGTCTGTATTACTTCAATAAAGCCGCCCGGTCACCGAAATTTATAGAAATTATTAATTTTTCAGGCTGTTTAAACCTTGACAGGTCACCACGTAGTAGATTAAAAATTAGATACTGGACAGCCAATCTATAGAATAAAAACAAGGAGGTTTGAAACATGAAGAGGATTGTAAAGATAGGAGTACTTGGAGTAATTGTACTCGCGATGGCATCCTGCGCCCCACAGAAGGCTCCATCCTTCGGACTTACCTACGAAGATGGAGTAAGAGTAATGGGTAAGGTTTACGATGAAGCCACCAATAAGCCTCTGGTCGCTAACGTAGTGGTCCCCATCGTACCTCTGAATATCAAAACAGATGCAGACGGTAGTTATATTATCAGGGATCTCCCTGTAGGGACATACAAGGCCACATTCTCAGCATGGGGTTATGAGCCCAAGACAGTCACAATTTCGGTGCAAGAGGGTCAGATCACTAAGTTAAATGTGGGACTCACAAAGATAAAGACAGAGGTTACCGGTGTGCTCTACGATGCCAAAACCCATAAACCAATTTCCGGAACGGTAGAAGTCGATCCAGAGGGAATGGTAGTAACAGCAACAGATGGAAAGTACAGCCTTACACTGCCATTTGGTGTTTATATGCTCAAGGCAAAGGCTGAAAAGCACATTTTTGATGTAAAAACAGTAGTTGTCAAAAATGCAGAGCCTTTGAAGGTTAATTTTGTTCTTGCAAGATCTGGAGTTGCTCAGTCACTTGCCAGCAAATTCCCTGTAATTTACTTTGACTTTGATTCTTATAAGATCAAACCCGAGTATGAGAGTGCACTTGACCAGGTTGCGTCATTCCTCAAGGCAAATCCAGGAATTGTTGTAGAGCTCGCCGGTCATGCAAGCTCTGAAGGTTCATTTGAATATAATGCAGCACTCTCTCTCAAGAGAGCTCTCGCTGTAAGAGATTATCTCATAAAGAAAGGAATCGCTCCTCAGAGATTGATTGCAAGAGGATACAGCGAGTCAAGAGTGGCTGATTTCAACTACAAGATTTCTCAGAGAAAGAAGAATAGAAGAGTTGAATTTCTGGTTCGTTAATGAGCAGGAAGTCCAGGAATATTAAGCTACTTCTTGTAAGTGTTTCATTCCTGCTGCTATTGGCGTATGTGGTGGGTGCAGGTTTAAAGAAAACGTTTGTCTATTATTACACTGTTGATGAGTTAAAGGCAAACGCCGGTAAAGTTGATGGAAAGTATGTGAAAGTTTCAGGAGAGGTGGTTGCCGGCTCGGTTAACCGAGCCGGCAACCACCTCTCCTTTATCCTCACCGAAAATGGTGACTCTGTCCATGTAGAATACACAGGACCCGTCCCGGATGCCTTCTCAGAAGGTATATCCGTTGTGGTTGAAGGAGTTTATCACAAAGCCAATAACTCTCTAAAAGCCAAAAATCTCCTCACCAAATGCCCCTCAAAGTACGAGCCTGAGATAGATAGCACAAAGGCCTGAAACTTAAGTTGTTCACACCTGAAGTAACCAGCTAACTTACAGTACTGAGATCGATATTTAGTAAACCATCATTGAAAAATGTGACGCAATCTCCGGATCTCGAAACCCAAGAAATGTCGATACGGAACTTGATTGAAAAATTTTTAAGGGAACTACATTCCACAC
>JALVLE010000022.1 GCA_027033555.1 Caldifarciminota bacterium
CACTTAATGAACTCAAAAAAAGAGGATATTATATAGGTATGATCTCTGATAACGACAATGATATTCTTTACCGTATCCTTGAAGCAAAAAAGATAAAAAACCTGTTTAAACACATAGTCACATCAGAAGACGTTAAGGTTGGAAAACCCAATAAGATCATTTTTGAAAAAGCACTCTCCCTGGCAGGCCTCAAGCCAGAAGAATGCATTTATATAGGCAACTCATACTTTCATGATGTGAAAGGTGCAAAAGACACGGGTATGCTCCCGTTGCATTTTACTCAGGATTTCAAAACATGGAAAGAAATAAGGGACTATATAATAAAAATGGCAGGTAAAAGATGAGCGTTGAGATAAGAGAAATACAGGACACAAAAGGGAGAAAAGAATTTATAAAATTTAAATGGAAAATATATAAAGGGGATAAAAATTGGGTGCCACCTATCTTAAGTGAAGACCTGAAAAGAATAGAGCCCCTAAAAAATCCCTTTTTCAAACATGCAAAGGTAAAGCTCTTTATGGCATACAAAAACGGAAAACCCGCAGGGAGAATAAGTGCACATATAGATTACAATTACAACAACTTTCATAACGAAAAAGTGGGATTCTTTGGTTTTTTTGAGAGTATCAATGATAAAGAGGTGGCACATGCCCTCTTTAACAAGGCAGTAGAATTTGCAAGGAATGAAGGCATGACTGAACTTAGGGGGCCTGCATGCTTTACCTCCAATGACGATGACTATGGTCTCTTAATAGAGGGCTTTGATTTTCCTCCCGTGATAGGAATGAGTTATAACCCTCCCTATTACATAGACCTTATAGAATCCTTTGGTTTCAAAAAAGCTAAAGACCTTGTGGCATATCTCATTACCATTGACGATGAATATAAAAAGTTTATTCGCCATCTTGAGCGGAGATTGAAACCACTTGCAGAAAGGGCTACCAAGTGGGGTTACACCATAAGAAATGTTGACATGGGTAATCTTGAAGAAGAAATTAAAAAAATCTTTGAAATTTACAACGAAGCATGGGAGGCAAACTGGGGTTTTGTACCTTTTACTTACGAAGAATTCAAACACGTAGGGGAAAGCTTTAAAGACTTTGCCATACCTGAGCTTGCCAAGATTGTTGAGTACAAAGGAGAGCCGGTTGCATTTGGTCTTGTAATCCCGGATATGAATATTATCCTTAAGAAAATGGGGGGAAGAATCCTTTCAATAGGCCTTTTGTACCTCATTTATCACAAATTAACAAAGTTTCACAAAATAGAGGGAAGCAGACTAATAACACTGGGAATCAAAGCCAAATACCGCAAAAAAGGTGTGGATTCACTTTTATATTATCATATGATGAAGGACGCAATGGACTATACAAATCTTAAATATTGCGAGATCTCATGGTTACTTGAAGATAATTATCTTATTATCAGAGCAGCGAAGTTTATGGGGGGGAAGCATTATAAGACTTACCGAATTTATACCTATGAGCTTTGAGCGCTATAGAAGGCAAATACTCATTGACAGGATCGGAGTAGAGGGACAGAAAAAGCTTAAAAATGCCCGTATAGGTATTGTTGGAGCAGGGGGCCTTGGGAGTTTTATAATACTTGAGGCTGTAGCAGCAGGGATAGGTACTGTAAGAATCTTTGAAGGAGATAATTTGACGCTCAGCAACCTTAACAGGCAGATTTTATATACAGAAAAAGATGTAGGAAAGAAAAAGGCAAAAATATTACCTGATAGAGTCGGAGAATTAAACAGTGAGGTGAAAATAGAAGTTATAGATGAAATGGTGGTAGAGGAAAAACAGATAGCATATTTTAAAGACCTTGATCTTATCATTGACGCAACGGATAATATAAAATCCAAACTCCTCCTGGATAAGTTCGCCAGCGTTCTTGGAATTCCTCTTGTGCACGGTGCAGTCCATGGCTTTAGAGGACAGGTAGGAGTATTTATTTATCCCAGGACGTTAAAACAGGTATATAACAAAAAATTACCTGCTGAAAACGAAACGCCTGCAATTGCTTCACTTTGTGGTGTAGTAGGGTCTTTACAGGTAAATGAAGCTCTGCGCTACATTTTAACTGGTAAA
>JALVLE010000023.1 GCA_027033555.1 Caldifarciminota bacterium
CTTTTACCGCAGATTCTTCTGCCACTCCTTCATCTTCTCCAAACAGCTGAGAAAGAGCCGACAGATCTACCTCCTCTTCATCAAGTTCACTCTCTGACTTTATACCCGCTTCCTCCTCTTCCTTCTTTGCTACTGCAGCAAGCAACAATGCATGAAGAGGTTTTTCTATAAGCCTTTTTGTCTGTGGCACTGTCCATTCAACATCAAAGGCTGGATTCTGGAACTTCATTATCTTTATGAAAGCATCTTCTCCTGAGAGATTCTGAAATTCAGCATTCACCACCTCACCATCTATGAAATATATCTTGCCTTCACCTTCATCAGTTTTTACAGTTATTATACAGGATTGTCCCTCCATAGAAACAAGTTGCATAAACTGATTTAAGCTAAGTTTGGATATGGTTTCATCTACTTTCTTGTCTTTCTCCTTGATAAGTTGCAAAAGTTGCTCAAAGTCAAAAGGTTTCTCCAGATAACTGACAGCACCATGCGAAAGCACCTCCTGTTTTAGTTCATCTGATCCATAGGCGGTCATCACAACAACCTTTAAATCAGGCCTTAGTTTTTTAGTCTTAAGAAGAAGTTCAGAGCCAGACATACCGGGCATTCTTATGTCAGTAATTAAGAAATCATAGTCATTTTCTTTAATTTTATCAAAGGCCTCCTGTCCATTGGATGCGGTATCTACATCTATCCCATTGCGGGAAAGTTCTTCAGAAAGTCCCCATAAAATATCTTCCTCATCATCCACTATCAAAACTTTTGGCATACTTATTCACCTCCTATCATTTAGAAAAACATCCTCTATTTTTGGCCTCGCCTGAATGCAAATAAACTGTAAAGGTCGTCCCTTTTCCCAGCTCACTTTCAACATTAATCAAGCCTCTATTCTCTTTTATCAGTTTCTGAACCAGGAAAAGACCAAGTCCTGTTCCTTCAGGCTTGGTGGTAAAAAATGGATAAAAAAGCTTGGGAAGGTTTTCTTTTTTTATTCCCTTGCCTGTGTCTATAATGTCAATTGCCTTGAAAGGGGCTCCACATATAGGACAGTTTAAATTTGAGTCCCTTATGACAACCTCTATTTTCCGCTCCCCCTTAACCTGTTTTAATGCATCAACTGCATTTAATATAAGATTAGAAAACACGTTGTGCATTTGATTCGGATCCGCTATTACATAAGGATCTGTTTTAATCTTCAATTTAAAATAAATTCCGTTTCTAACAAGTTCGTTCTCGTGGAATTGTCGTATATCCTCTATTACCTTGCTTATATCAAAGACCTCAAAATCAACAGTATGCTGCTTAACCTGTGAAAACAGCGTTTTTATAAGGTGGTCTATCCTGTCAATCTGCTTGACTATCCTTTTAATATACTCCCTATTTTTTTCATCACCGCTTCTCTCAAGTTCTCTATCAAGACGCTGAGCCATAAGTTTCATGCCGGCAAGGGGATTTTTTATCTCATGGGCAAGTCCTGTGGCAAGGGAGTCAAGAGATGAAACCTTGTCAAAGGTCTTCATTGCACGTTCCATGAGTTTCTTTTCTGTAATGTCTCTCAAATGAAACAAATAAAGTCTCCTGCCATCCTCATTGTATGTTTCCTTGTTAAATCCCACAAACTTGCCACCGTCAAGTTCAAACTCGCCGGTAGAAATATCCTTCTCTATAGCATTTTTCAGGCCTTCAGCTACCTTCTTGGGAAGGTTGGTTATATGGTATATCTTTCTCACCCCAAAAAGGCGATTAATAAAGGCATTACGAAAAACAATCCTCCCGTCTTCATCTACAATAAGGATACCGGAATTGATTAAATTTATAGCCTTTTCCCCTATAGATCTTTCGTTTATTTCGTTAAATTCCATCAAAAAATAATTTCTCTGGCTGATTTTCAGAATATCTACCGAGAGTTCCACATCTACACTCACTCCCTCAGCAGAAAGAAGTTTGGTTCTGAAAACAGTGCGTCTTTTTAACCCCTGCGCCCTTTTCTTAACAAGTATCCTGGAATGTGCAGGGAACATTTTAAGTAGCGGCTTGCCTGAAAGCGCCTCTGCTTCATATCCAAACTTCTCTATCGCTTTATTCACATATTGAATATTAAACTGACTATCAAATACTATAATCGGCAACTCCAGTTTATTTATAAGATGTTTATAAAAATTTACAGGAAACTCTCTCATTCAGGAATAACCACCGTTATAACTGAACTGTTATGATACCATCTCATTGTTGATGTAGGTCTGTAAAATTCACCTGCTGAATTAAAACCGAGCAAAGGAATGCCCAGTTTTCGCCGCATTGCCTGAATTTCCTCAAAATAATCCTCTTTCATATTAAGATACCTGATAATGCTGGAAAGGATCATTGCTCCGGCCGGTCGTGCATCTTTCAGGTCTTCTATGGCTTTTATAACCGAATTGCCGGCAGAATCTATCATCCTCTCCTTTCTTGCTTCCATGAACCATACCGTAGAATTTTCCTTTAACAAACCGCTCAATCTGATACCACCATCCTCTGTAATGCCAAGCGCCATTCTCACCTTGGGATGTCTGGGAGATGAAGGATCAGGGATACCAAAAAGAAATCTTGATAGGTATTTGGCCGGATTACTATCTATATCCTTCTCATCATAGCCCTTTCTTACAAGATAATCTTTCCACACATCGTATGCCGGCTTTCCATCAAGCTCCACAATGACGTCTCCAGATACACTGGTAGCTCTCTTTGGAACCAACGGATAAAGACCATGCCCATAACCGGATGTGATAGGGGTGCGAGAAAACAAGCCTACCACCAGAATTGCATCATTATATACGTTGTCCAGATAAATGATACCACTTCCTTCTGATACTTTTCCTGTAATATCAAGCACTGCACCTATGAATGGAATAAATTCTTCATGTTCATCTAGTATTTTTGTAATCTGGTTTAAGAGTAGGTCTCCATTCCTTATGGCATCCACGACAAAGAAAAGGGTTAAATATTCATACCCTTCGGCTTTTTTTGTGACAATCTGGTCAAGTATTGGGGTTACAGCATCTCCAATGGCCTGTTCCATGTTTCTGGATATACCCTTACCAATCCCGACCTGAAATTTTATTGACTCAATAGAAACAGAGGAAACTCCTATCCCCTTATCAACAATGTCATCTTCCGTAAATACAAAACCGTGAGTTACCACACCTACAACAGGAGCCCCACCATTTCCCTTTAATATACCCTTTATCACAGGGGGAATATTATAATCGCCTGTTACTGCTACAAAACTCAGATCCGGCTTTATTCCGCCAATTGCCTGAAGGGAAGCCTTTGAGGCCTTTAATCCGGCTTTCCACGGAGCATTCTCACGTGTAATTCCGGTACCAAAACCGCCTATTTTACCGGCTTCTTTCTTTTCTATCTTTTTTCCCTCAAGGCCTCCCCTCCTTGTAGGGGCCTCCTTTTTCATTTGTTTCCACCAATCATCACTTAGAAAAATGGCAACTCCTCCTTTTGTTGTGTATATAAAATAATGGATAATGCTCTAATTGTCAAGTAGTAGGCCCTAATCTCTAAAAATAAGTGTGGGGAAGCTTACACCTGCTTCCCCACACTCACAGACCAGCTATACCCTTAGAAATAGTATCTCAGAGCTATTCTGTGTGCGTCTCCAAAAATTTTATATCCACCGCTGTAAGAATAATCCAGTCCAAAGTGTGAGTATTTTACGCCAATTCCACCGGAATACTGATAAAGGTCATTATAACCAGCCCGTAAAGATACATATTTTACCGGAGTTACCTCAAGCCCTGCATAGTAATGAAAATTCAAACCAGGATTTCCGTTTATATCATCCTTTTCAGCAAGGTCCACAGCCACTTTAAGATAATGTTCCACAACCTTTCCATCTTCTATAATCGGGAATCCCACAAATGCGAAACCAAGCCTTCCCTGTGGATAGGTTTTTTCATCACCATAACCTGCCATAATATTCCTCACAAGAAGGCCATAGTAAACATGATAGTTATCATCTCCATACAACTGTCCCCTTAATCCAAGGTTAAATCCAAGACCGCTTTTTCCACCGATATGGGACGTAATCCAGTGTCTGTCCAGTGTAAGTCCTATTTTCAGGTAACTGTAAATTGAAAAGGCAGCAGCCACCTCAAAGGTATTATCTGTAAAGAGATTGGTAGTATTCATTCCGTAGCCAGGGTTCCCCTCCTCCAGTTTAGCCCATCTTGACAAAAGTGCAAGACCCACACCAAGCCTTGAGCCCTCTACAAGTTCAAGAGAATGCGCAAATGAAAGGTATTCAACCATCACATCTTTTATGTCCTGAAACATCCAGTGAGTTGCAATCATTTCAGGAGATGTAATATCAGAAAGGCCAGCAGGATTCCAATAAACACTCATGGCATCATGGGAGAGAGCCACACAGGCCCCTCCCATCGCCTGTTCTTTCGCACCTATCCCTATTTCTACAGGTGATGCCACAAGAAAACTTGTGGCTATTAAAATTGCAATAACCTTTCTCATTGCCAACCTCCTACTTTATGATACCAATAGGTTTTTTGATTGTCTTTTTGATAGTTCCATCGTCTGACTCGTACTGCAAAACGTATATGTACAATCCGCTTCCGTGGAATTTATCATTATCGGAATTACCATACCATTTAATAGAATACTCACCTGCACGTGGAACCTCAATACCCTCTGCAAGTGTCCTTATAAGGTCTCCATTTAAGTCATATACTTTCACCGTAACTTTACCTGGTGCAGGCACCTGATAGACTATGGTAGTGCCATCACTTAGTCTGAACGGGTTTCTGGTAAGATAAACTAACACTTTCTGTGGCGGCACTCTCCTGTCTATACCAAGTGCAAAAGTTGAAAGATGGTTTATCGTTACACTCACACTCTTGTGTACCGTGTCAACCTCAGCCTCACCCACCTTGACCCAGTCATTCTCATCATAGTAAAATACTGTAAGGGAATCAGGGCTATAATTCATAACTCCATCGTGGTCTGGATCAAGATCATAAGTGGTATAAGGAAGTATAAGGGTAACGGGCTTGTGGAAATCTATGCCATGAGGAGTAATTTCATGTCCTGCTTTTATTATCACAACTCCTGTGTCAAGAGGTGGAGGCAAAAGTGAAGGCGGAATTGTCTTGATTTTTATCTCTGTATTCTCAAGAAGGGCACCTGGCGGAATAATCAACATGGTACCATCCGGAGCCTTCACAGTGTCTCCATCAGGCCCCACCACTTCAGACACCTCTGGCACAACATATGTAATGGTATCTTCAAAAACGCTTACATTTCCAACATGATCAATGGCTTTTACCACAATTCTGTTAAATCCTACAACAAGAGGCACTTCATTCTTGAATCTTAATTCATCGGGGATCTTGTTAACATCCTTATGATACACTATGTCCCCCGCATTATTATATACATCAAATATAACTGCCTTAAGATTCGTGCTAATCGGAGTGTCATGTGTACTTACTGTAAGGAGTATTCTGTTTTGATACACCTCATCTTTCTGTTTGGGTTGAGGGGAATAACTTACACTTATATATGGAGCTTCATTGTCAAAAGTCACCTCACCGGTTTTGCTATCGGTATTGGGAACTATATCAGATGCACTAACGGTGAATGTAAATGTACCAGTCTGCGTATTGGTAATCTCAACACGAGCAGTATAAACATTGTCACCTGCAACTTTGTCCCCACCTGTACCATCATCTACCATTAATACAGCAGTATCACCATTTATATTTTCAGCATTGAGAATAACTGTAGCCGGATCAACAGAGGTTATTCTGTCTTTAACAAGAGCCGTAATTGTTATGGTCTGACCAGCACGTGCCTCAGTCTGACCCTCAGGATAGGTTACCGTGACCTTATCAATGGATGGCGGGGTCACATCTACTACAAACTCAAGGGATGCATAATCCCCCCATATTCCGGTGGAATCTTTAGCATGAACATAAACTGTATGATGTCCTTCAGAGATAGCATTTATGTCAAAATACGCTCTTATATAAGTGGTATCACTTCCAGGATTATCAAGTATCATGGGAATACCTGTCCCGTCGTTGCCTGTGTTATCTATAAAGTATTCTGCAGCATCAATACCCTTATTGTCTGTTGCAAGAGCAATAATTGTATCAGGAGCGTTCAATATATTATCATTCTTAGGGTCAATGACAAAATCAACCTCACTTACCATAGGTCCGCTATTATCAAGGTAGAGCAATACGCTATCTATTACGTAATTTCCTGCTTCATCC
>JALVLE010000024.1 GCA_027033555.1 Caldifarciminota bacterium
GTCCCAATCACTATCCAGCCTGATCAAGGCGGGTACAATTCCACTAAAAAACAAGGAAAGCTGCCAACTCAACGTGGTTATTCGACCAATAGAATAAAAACGGCTGTCTTTTTTAATTTTGTCATGCTTGTAATTGAGAAGTCCTTCGCAAAAAATTTTTCCGAGATTATCAACATCCATGCGTAGTATGCCAAGCCGTTTGATGCCGTTTGATTTTTGGGCTATCACATCAAAAGTTTCGTCGAACTTATGAGTTGCACCTGCCAAAAGTACGGCCCCATTTACTTGTTTTGAACCGTGCTCCAAGGGAATCCCCTGAATGTGAGAATCTCCAAGGGAATATATGGTCAATGCTTCAGGGGAGCCTATTTCAGGTTCATTATCTAATATCCAGACGTAATTGCCTAAAAATTCAAAGGTACTTTTGTTATTCAGTGCCTTTTCAGCCTTATCTATGGCTATGTATTTGGCAGTTCCAAGTAATTTTCCTATATGTTCCATTTCCTGGCATGTTCTACACTTGCCTTTGGCATTGCCTTTAAAAGACCTGTGGCATACTGAGCAAGTTTCGGGAAGATAGTTTTTCGTGTCGAATATTTCTTGATAATTTTGCTCGGCCAGCTCTGCGTACCTCTTACGGTCGTTATAAATCACCTCCCTGGTTAATTCTTCCCATATCTCATAAAGATTCTTGCCGCTTTCTCTTGTCAGATCATTTCCAGACAATGCCTTCCAACCTGTCCTTACGTATATATCTCCATTGAATAACTCAAATAAATCTTTGTTTATTTTATGGGTAAGTTCATTCAGCCGTTTTCTTATCTTTTCTGTATTGGGAAGCAGCAAATAGAACTTACCTCCGCTGGCATAAAGGATATTCGTAAAAAGAAGCCCGCATCTTGTTGCAATGTCTTGAGCTAAAATTTCCGCAAGGATTTGTATATAAAAGGATCTTCCCTTCAGAAGCTTGTATGCACTCTTGGACGAGATTTGATATATGAATTTTTGGATGCCGCTAATATCTCCACAAAACAACAAGTACTTTTCTTTCCCCCGGTCCCTAACCTTGGACTCACTAAGATAGTCTTCACTGTCTTTGTGATACTCATATAAACAAGCCGCCAACGCAGCAGTAGTCTTTGAGTGATCATACAGGGAGACATCAGTCATGTCTTCTTTGCGTGTGGTAGCAGGCAAACACCATTGGTAGACACGGCTGAGTTCAAAGATGGTTCTAAAATTATCAAACGGATCTAATCCGTTATCATTAGAAGGTCTGATAGCATCTTTAAATGCCTGCCAATGTGCTTTATAATCTTGCTGGACCTCTTCGTCTGGATATTCTACAGCGTGCATAGGAAATACTTCATCAACTCCAGTTTGAGAAATTACACTTGTGGGTGTAGTAATTTTATACCTCCAGTCCTCGATTTCATCTGAAATGAATTGAGTCAGCCTTATTCTGCTTAAAATACTCACCATGGGGACTTTGCTTTTCCTTTCCCGTCCGTGACTTTCAAAGCTCGCTGAAATATCGTCTGCCTCAGCACGTTCATGTCCAGATGCTAAACGATCAGCCTCGCTCACAATGATTTCAGCAAAGTTGCGCGGTTTGTGATGCCGAGCAGCCATATTGAGAATGGAGAATTCAGGTTCAGTACCAAACCGTCTTATAAGTCTTGTTTCATCAAATAACTGCAAAAGTGCCAATTCAGTATGATGGGCATGGGCGAACCTGTAGTGCTGTTTAACCTCGTCTTTATCCCCCGGTGTTATTGCTCCGGCCCTTTCTGCAAATTTTCCAAAATCATGAAAAAAACCTGCTATGGTTATAGCCCTTGTAAGTTCATTCATTTTTAGACCCTTTCATTTTAGACCCTGTTTTCATCACACCACCTCATACCTACCCAACCCGAAACTGCTCCCCTTCCCAACATGCACATATTCCCCCAGCCGGATATATGGCCAGAAGGGCTCAAAGTCCCCTTCATAGGTAATTTCCCCCATGAATCCCCCCATCTTCATCCTTGTGCCCTGGCGGTTGGACCACCTGTTCCAGTCGTGCCAATAGAGACCGTGCTTTA
>JALVLE010000025.1 GCA_027033555.1 Caldifarciminota bacterium
TCATAACACTGCATTCTTGTTATACCATGGAGACATTGAGAGGTGATAACAATGGGCACCTTCTTACTGCGTGCCTTTTTAAAGAAGGACTCAAACTTATAGGGAATATTACCTGTTCCAAAGGCCTTTATTATAATGCCCTTAATCCTCTCATTGTCCAGCAAAAACTCAAGGTCCGTGACATCCTGTCCTGGTATAAGTGATGTTACAAAAACGTCATTTTCAAAGCCCTTCTTTACCTTTAATTCCTTATTGTGTCTTCTTGGAATATCAGGTCGCAATTCAATATTTATTCTTATTTCACCTGCATCCTGGTCGTTTACCGTTTGAAAGGCATCAAGTTTTGATTCTGAAGCCTTTGTCGCTCTTGCCCCTAATATAATCCTTTCATCAAATACTATATATACACCGCTTATGTCCAGAGTTGCCACTCTTACTGCGTTTATGAGATTTCTTCTTGCATCAGTATAAAGTGCATAGGCAGGTATCTGTGAGCCAGTAAGAATAACAGGTTTTCCAAGATTTTGCAGGGCAATGGACAATGCAGATGCAGTATATGCCATGGTGTCTGTTCCATGTGTGATAACAAATCCATCGTACTTTTTATAGTTCCTCTCTATGGCATCTATAATGAGTTCCCATTCCTCTGGAGTCATATTGGTACTGTCCATATTGGCAATGTATTCAAGATGAATATCCGCAATTTCATTTATCCTTGGTTCAATTCCCATGAGCATGCGAACAGCCTCTTCCCTGTCCTCAGGGGGGATAAGGGTTCCATCCGCCTTTCTTTTCATTATAATTGTTCCACCGCAGAAGAGTATTAAAACTCTGGGTTTTTGCATACAGATAGTATAAAGGTACGTATGCGTTATATGGAGAGGAAGAGATACACCACCAGTGTGGTAAATATGAAAAACGGTATGCTATATTTGTGGAACTCTTTGACAAGTCCCTTTATCCCTGACAGGCGAACAACAATAATGTTGGCAATAGAACCTATAATCAATCCCACTCCTCCAACACTAACTCCATAGGCAATTGCAAGAGTATCCCTGTAAAATTTGCTTGCAAGGACAGCTGCCGGCACATTGCTCATAACCTGTGATAACAGAGCAGAGAACAAAAACACATCCTTCCTTGAATGTATTGGAAGTCCTGTAATGAAAGAATTTATAAAGGGTATTGATGCAAGAGAGTTAAACAGCATGAATATTACCACGAACAATACCAGTAACAACCAATCTGTATGTTTTAATACTCCCGGACTGAAAATAAGATACAGCATGAATACCAGTGGAGAAACAACTATTTCCATTTTCATGATTATGGAGAAGAGGAATACTACCATCGCAAAAGAAGAGATATAAAAAAGTTTCCTGTTGTATAACGGCTTCACAGCGCTCTGGTTTTTGAATACAATCTTTTCCCTGTAAAAAGTAAAGGCAGTTAACAACAAAACACCTATAGACATAAACACGAAAAGCGGAAGCATTTTCAATACAAAATGAACAAAATTTACGTTCCATATATGCCAGAGGTATATGTTCTGTGGATTCCCTATAGGGGTGAGCAAAGAACCAGCATTTACTCCTATTGCCTCTAAAACGAGCAATATTCGTAAATCATTTTCCACAATATTGTTTAAACTAAGGGTAAGTGGAACCACAATAAAGAGTGTAATATCATTTGTAAGAAATGTTGATAATAAAATAGAGAGCACCACCATAAACACGGCAACAGGCCTTTCGTATTTCAATTTTTTAAGCACCCCCCATGCCAGCCTGTCAAAATACCCACTGTCTTTAAATCCAGTTGTTATTATGATAAGAGCAAACAACGTTAGAATTGTGTTAAAATCAATAGCATGAATATAAAAGTTCAATGGCTTCGGATACACAATTGCAACAATAGAGAAAAGGAATGCAAAAACAAAGAGCAGGGTTTCCTGAGCTAAAAGTTTTTTAATACTCTGCATAAGTTAAGAAAATAAAAAAGGCGGCTTTATGCCGCCTTTTTCTGTCAGTTTTTTTGTTTATCAGGGTCAGAGTGCAAGGTCTTCAAGCTCATTCTCCCTGAATTCCATGAGAATGGGAGCCTCGTCAAGAGACCTTCCGGCTTCATAATCAAATGCACCCTGAACATTCTCCGCTACATATGCGAATATGAGACCAACTTTAATGTCCACAGGACATGCCTCTGTACAGAGTCCACAACCTATACAGGAAGGGGTAATATGTGCGAGCCTACCCCACTGGAAGAATATGGGGTCCTCGGGCATCCTGACTGCACCCTTATTCTCAAGCATATCCATATAAACTTCAGAATCCCATGTAAGAGACGGAGACTTGAAGAAACACTCTTTACAGAAGCATATTGGGCAGTTCTCCATACAGTTCTTACAGTTTATACATTTGCCGAAGAATTTGAGCTGTCCTTCCATTCCACCATACTCTTCTGCAAACTCTTTGAATTCCTTCTCGCGCGCTGCAAGCCTTTTCTCTTCCATTTCAGCAAGTTTCTTCTCTCTCTCCTCTGGCACATCCTCAAGTTCAAGACCAAGGGCATTAAGGAGTTCCTCACCCTTTTCCGTCATTGGTATGGCAAATATACCCTCACTTACACCGAGATAGGTAAGCGTAATATCGCCAAAATGGGGGGTAAATCTTTTACACCTTCTACATGAACCTCTGAGCTTATCTTCATCTTCTGGTAAGTCCACAGGATTATTGAGATATACCCTTCTGGGATAGGCACCAACACAGTCAAAACTGATTATGACGAGATTATCAAGTTGTATCTGTTTGTATTTTGTGAGTTCAACTACACCTCTTACTTCACATGGCCTTAACACAACCGCAACAGGGTCCTTAAGTGGCTTATCCTTGGTTAATTTAGAAATAGCAGTTGCCCCACTTGAACCCATAAAAGGTATAAAAACCTTTGTATTTTCAATATCCTCTGGTTCCTTAAGCAGGTAATGCCATGCACCCTGTCCGGGATACATCTCTTTTTGAGCCATTACACCCTTAACAAGGTCCTTTCTTCTTAACTCTGCAAGAAACCAGCCCGCTGACTGGTTGGGATCACCTTTTTTAATCCATGCACCTTTAGCCATTTACATGCCTCCTATTTCCATTTTTTGGACAAATCAGAAGGACCCATTTCTTTAAGCTTGTTAGTAAATTCTGTAACAACTCTCTGGAATTTTGCACCCTCGGATGCACTTATCCACGCAAGAAGCACTCTCTCAGGAGATAGTCTGAGTGACTCAAGAATAGTCTTAACTATTTTTACCCTTCTTCTTGCTTTGAGATTCCCGGTAATATAGTGACAATCCCCGGGATGACATCCACCTATCATTACCCCATCTGCACCTTCTCTTAATGCCCTGAGAAGGTAAACGGGGTCCACTGTTCCACTACAAGGAACCCTTATTGGTCTTACATTTGCAGGATACTGAAGCCTTGATGTTCCTGCAAGGTCTGCTGCACTTGATGTACACCAGTTACAGAAAAATCCCACTATTTTGGGTTCAAATTCGCCCACTTTAAACCTCCTTATTTCAAAGCCTCATTAATTATTTCAAGCATGGTTTTAGTTTCAAGAGATCTGACTTCTGCCGCACCAGAAGGACAGGCATTTACACATGCGGCACATCCGTCACATAAAATTTCTCTCACTTTTGCTACATTATCCTCAGGGTCAATAAATCTTGCATCATATTCACATGCACTCACACAAAGAGCACATCCTGCACACTTACGGTAATTGGTATATGAGACAAATCTTCCTGCTTCAGGATGTGGCGTCATTTTCCCTTTTGGTACAAGCTGCAGAATCCCGTATGCCTGAGCTTCTCCATCCCTTATTTCATCCTCCTCAGTCATTGGTTTATGCATGTAGCCTGCTACGAAAATTCCCTTTGAACCAAGGTCATGTGGTCTGAGCTTGATGTTCATTTCATCATGAGGTCCATCAAGAAATGCAAAAAGCCCATCTTTATCTATTTTAAAACCAAGCCTCCTTGCAAGCTCAGCCTGTTTTGTCGTGTCTGCATCTATTTTTACCACACTCTCTGCACCTGTTGATTTTAACCTGTCTTCTATGCCATTTTCATTTAAAGGATCAAAGAATTCAAGCATGAGTCCTTTACCGAGAAGATTCTTTATCCTGTCCTCGTTACTTCCGTTTATGCATGCGACAGGCATCCCAATTGTAACATTTTTACCCTTGGATATTAACTCTTCTGCAAGATCTAAAGCCTTATTGCATGTTGCTCTGGAAGTGGAGGTGGTTTTGTTTTTTACAAGTCCACATACTATACCCACATGGTTTTTGTCTGCAAAATCATTTTCTGAAAGTGTGACAGGCACATCTGGAGCAAACAGGATAGCACCGCATTTTTCTGCATATACCTTGTCTTCATATTCACCTTGCGTAAAGTTCAAAATAAAATTACCTGCATAGCCTTCAAGGGAATGAATCCTGACATTCTCAAGAAGCCTAACATTGTCTTTATCCTTCAACTTTGCAAGTAATCGCTCCTGCATAGGGGTACTTGGAGTAATGCTTTCCTCTGAAACTATTGTTACAGGAAGAGAGGTTCTGGATATTACAACCGCTGCACTTAAAGCAGCTGTTGATGATCCTATAATAATAGTAGCATTATGATAATCCTCAACTGGCATAGGCCACTGTCTTCTGTCAATGGTTTTCTTTTTGGAGAATCTCAGGAGGCTTTCCTGTATTTCAACTGATTTACCAAATTCCTTAAGTTGTGCCACATCTACATAAACGGGATCAAGTCCAGCTTTCGCAACCGTCTGCATGATAACAGGTTGTCTCAAAAACGGAGAGCATGCTCCAACTACTAATCTTGTCAATTTGTTGTCCTTTATAAAAGAAATAAGTTCACTCTGGCCTTTTTCCAGACATAGATAATCGGTTATCATAAGGGCATCATAATTCCCCTTTACTCTATCCACCAGCTCATCCAGGTTAACTCCTTGAAACTCCACTCCACATTTACAAAGCGCAAGCCCAACTCTCTGCTCATCAACCTCGTCATAATTCGGAAACTCCATTTTAGGAGGCTGCATTTTTACAGGCTCTGAGAGGTATTCAGCACTTTCCACAACAACTGCTGCACCATCGTATAGGGAATCCACACTTGATTTTGCCGAATGAGCCTCACCAACCACAAACACTCTCTCCTTATTGGTTCTTAAGGAATTTTCCAGGGTCTCTATATAACCATTTTCCTTGAGTTTTAAACCTATTTTATCAGCGAGCTCTGCAAGTTCTGCTGGAGCCTTCTCATTAAGACCCAGTACAACCATCTCAAAGGATTCACCATTTACAGAAGGACCATTAGAAACCTTTATTTCCTTTTCGTATATTATCTTTATTCCCTTTTCTTCTGCTTCGTGGAGTAGAGCTATGTTTCCCTTACCGTAGAAATTGGGAATTGAGTAAAAAACCGTAATATCCATATCTGGATAGAGTTCCTTATATGCCAACGCAGTCTTTACCACAGAGTAAAAGTGGTAGTAACTCGTATAAATTTTTTCCTGCAAAGTATACGGTATAACAAAGGCAACCTTTGATAGTAGGGAACCATCTTCCTTTGTAAAAGCCTCTTTCGCTGTCTTCCCACCATAGATAAGATACTCAGCTTCAGTTAATGTTATTACATTGTCAATCTTGCCATAGCCGTACTTTTGTAATTCCTCTTCTTCTGCCTCAAACTCTGTTGCTATTACGAATACATCAGCTTCAACTGTGCTCTCCTCTATCTCCTCACGTGCATTTATTGCCTTAGCTGGGCATAAAGATTCAAGCTCATCCGGGTTTATCTCTATAGTCTCATCCTTTATGTATATACCACCAAGAGGTCTTTTAATGTATTTAACACCCTTTCCGATACATTCATGGCATTCTATACACTTAGATTCATCAACAAAGGGCAGCTTTCTCTTTACACCGATTTTTACTGTGTTTGGTGCTACCTCTATCTGAGTTATCTCTGAATTATGCCATACATCAACAAGAGGCAATCTATTGAGGAAAAACCTCAAACACGTATTACAAATGTTTCTCGGATTGGAAGACAGAAACAGGTTGGGCACATCACCAAGAAATCTGCCCTTATTTAAAAGCAACACAGAATATCCTGATTTCCCATAATTTGCAGCTGCCCTTTGCCCTGCCACATTGGAGCCGTAAATAACTACATGTTTCTTCATTCCTGCCATCCTGTTA
>JALVLE010000026.1 GCA_027033555.1 Caldifarciminota bacterium
ACTCTGGAGGAATCCACCTAACATCTTTAATATGTTCAAGAGCCCTTTTTCTCAAATCCTTGTGATCCACACTCAAGAACCACTGGGTTGTTGCTCTGAAAATAAGAGGAGACTTACATCTCCAGCAGTGTGGATAACTGTGTGTTATCTTGTCATAGTGAACATATGCGCCTTTTTCTTTAAGGACTTCAACAACCTTTTCTGATGCCTGTTCGGTGTCAAGGCCCTCAAAGCCTGGAGCCTCTTTTGTAAACCTCCCATCCTCATTAACAGGAGAAATAACCGGCAGATTGTATTTTCTACCTGCCTCAAAGTCCTCCCTACCATGTCCAGGTGCTATGTGAACAATACCGGTTCCATCCTCTGTTGTAATATAATCTGCAAGTATTCCCAGGGACTCCCTGTCAATAAACGGGTGAAGGAATACCTTATGTTCAAAATGTGTACCCTTGTGTTTTTCCAGAACTCTATAGTTTGCCCATTTAAGTATCTCAACGTTCCTCTTGAGAGTTCCCTCTGCAAGGATGTATTTTGTGCCATTCACCTCAACTATTACATAATCAAGGTCAGGATGGAAGGCAAGAGCAACGTTTGATATAATAGTCCACGGAGTTGTTGTCCATACAAGGGCATACACATCACTGTCCTTTTCCTTCATTCTAAACCACAGAGAGGGAGAATCTATATCCTTGTACTCAATTTCAGCCATTGCAAGTGCCGTTTTACATGTAGGACACCAGTGAATGGGCATCTTGCTTCTGTAAACATACCCCTGTTCAACCAAATCCGCCAGTATCTCAAGTTCCTTTGCCTCATACTCTGGTGCCATGGTAAGATAAGGATTATTCCAGTCTCCTAAAACACCAAGTCTCTTAAACTCCTCCTTCTGAATATTAACCCACTTTTCTGCAAATTTTCTTGCCTTCTCTCTTATAAGGAGTTTAACCTCTGTTTTCTTTAGATTCTCATAACTCTTTGCAAGTTCCTTTATTTTAGGGTCACTCTTTACTACCTCGTTCTCAATTGGCATACCATGATTATCCCACCCAGGAATAAAGGGGGTTTTATAGCCAAGCAATGCATGATATTTCACCACAATGTCCTTCAGAATCTTATTCAGCGCCTGACCAAGATGTATGTGATTGTTGGAATAAGGTGGTCCATCGTGGAGTATAAACTCCTCTCTGCCCTCTCTCTCCTTAAGCAGCTTTTCGTATATGCGTGCACCTTCCCACTCTTTTATAAATTCAGGTTCCCTTTTTGGCAAATTCCCCCTCATTGGAAAATCTGTTTTCGGAAGATTCAACGTATCTTTGTAGTCTTTCATATTGCCTCCTATTTTAACGTATTACGAAAAATAAAAGATAACCCATACCTAAAAATACCAGGGTACTCAAAAAACCTTTTACCGAGGTATTTTCAATGCCCCCCACTTTATCTCCCTTTTTCAAACTGATCTTAAAAGAATCCTTTTTTCCATCAACTTCTATAAACAAAAAAGAACCTTTCATATCTTCTTTCACCGGCCCCACAACAAAGCTATGAAACCCCGTATTTTTTGAAACAACAAAACCTTGCTTGTACATTTCAAACAACACCTCTTTGCAGATTTTATATGGAGCTTTACATTCCATTTTGATCATTTCTCCTCTTTCTATCCCCATAGAATCAAGCATAGAAGAAACCTTAAAAGGAAAAAGTATCCCATTTAGCACCAATAAAAGGGCAAGTTTCACCTTTCTATTATCCGTCCTAACGCTTGGAGAGTCAAGGAGATAGCAAGAAAATCACCATGCTCCTCCTCCACCACCACCTGCGCCACCGCCTGAGAAGCTACCACCTGAGCCACCTCCAGAGCCAGAAGAGGAAGAAGAAGGAGCAAGACTTGATTGCATTGAAGAAATCATATTTGAAAATCCCATACTTCCTGTGACATGCACAGTGGTAAGACCCGCTTTTTCCCTTAATACCTCGTAAACCTCTGCAAACACTTCAGCCCATTTCTTCTCCTCCCCGAATGCAACTGCGTAAGGCAAAAGGTCTTTAAACATTTTTGGATTCTCAAGTGCAAATCTCTTAAGTCTGTCCTTTTCAACTCTGTGGATAAACTCCCTCAGCCCCTTCAATTTCCGGAGCATCTCCACACCTTTTTTTGTTTTCCTTGGCAAGTATCTGCCAAATATTATTACAATTGCACTGGCAACAGACATTGAGAGTATCCCAATCCATATTCGGACGGGGTTTGATAAAGAGAGGGGAATAAAAAGTAAAGACGCCATCGCAATCAAAACGCCCATTGCAGCATACTTATTCCTTATTTTTGCAGGATTTCCTGCAAAAAATCCCCTCATAGTCAAGCGCTTATATATCAGGTCTCTTACATCGTCAAAAACCACAAAATACATATTTCTGAGAGAAGAAAGGACCACCACAGGGTAACGCTTTCTAAGGCTCTCAAGCCTTTCCAAAAACTCTGCATATTCTGGATTTTTATCCTTTTTCTTATTGAGCTTCTTTATAAGCTCATTAATTCCTGTGGGATCATCTTCAATGTGAATTTTTTCAAGTAACCGTTCCAGCTTATCTTTGTCCAGTTTACTGCCTTTAATTTCAATTTTATCTGCATCCTCATGTGCTATGAACAACGTATTAAGTATTTCACACTGATAATCCTCAAGTCCATCGTCACAGTCTTTTAGCTTTACCAACACAAAATCCTTTTTATCTGGGGTCTCTTCTATACTAATATAACCATTGATAGCAAGATTCAAAATTTCAGCTGTAAAGTCTCGTGGATTCACTACCTCATCTATAAGTGCTCCAGCTTCTATTGGTGTGAGTTCTGCTGGAGGCTCATACGTTGTAGCAATTGAACCCATTTCCGGGTCCCTCCCATACTTCAGCCATTTCCTGTACATAATAATAAATACCACCACGGGTATAAGAATAGGCCAGAAAATACTAAACTTCCACCAGAATTTCACCATAGGCCCTGGTTGGAGAAAAGTGCCGGGAGGAAAGTCAGCCACAACAGTCATACCTGAATAAGCAGGTAGCCCCTTTATGGTCTCACAGATCAATGTTTCTCCCTCTAAATGACACTTACAATCCTTCTCCGTGGAGCCCACCCTTCCTGTGAAACACTCAAATTTCTTCACACTCACCCCCTCAGGGGGTCTCATACTAAAGCGTGCATGGGCGATTCTTGTATTCCAGTAATTTCCTGTAACATTCCAGACAAGCCTGTCAGCCTGCGTGGTATCAAAAACCACATATTTCATAGAATAATCTATCATATAGGTATTTATTCCGCTAACAAGCCAGTTCGGACTCCCAATTTTAATTAAAATGTCCCTGGCACGCCTGGTTATTTTATGCGTTTCACTTTCGGTAGTTACGTTATAGACCCTTTCTACCTTCAGGTTTACCGGGTGTCCTCTATAGTAAGTAGGAATAAATCTAAAAATACCATGCCTTTTTTCCCCGTCAAAATCAACCGTTATAATCTCTCTCACGTTAATGGTATTGTCCTTTAAAAGCTCAGCCCTCACGTCAAAATCCTTAATATACCAGGCAAAAACCAATCTTGCTATTAAAAATATTTGCATATTTACCCTCCTTATTTTAAAATTATTTTAACCCAAATCCCGTGTAAAATAAAAAGGCAGACAGAGGATACTTTATAAATAAAATATGCGATGCCGAGAACATCAGATGTTACATTAAAACTGTATAACCTAAGTGGAAGAGAGGTAAAGAGGACAAGTACACACTCAGGCATAGGTTATCACGAAGTAAACATACCTCTTGACATATTGCACAGAGGCATATACTTTGTAGAAATGAGAGCAGATGATTACAGGGGAGTAAAGAAAATAGTGGTAATTAAGTAGATGTAGATAAATTTAAGGTGGACTGCCATTTTTAAAAGGCAGTCCACCTTTCAAAAACCATTTGAGTTCATTATCTGGTATCATAATTTTTCCTGTAATACTCCTCAAAATCTCTGGTCTTGATGGTGTTTATCCAGTCTAAATTATCCAGGTACCACTTTACTGTTTCAGAAAGTGCAATGTCAAACGGGTAAGTGGGTTTGAATCCTATCTCCTTTTCTATTTTATCAGTAGATAGGGCGTATCTTACATCATGAGCCGGACGGTCCTTTACAAAGGCTATAAGAGCACTGAGCCCTTCTTCACCGGTAAAATCTTCATAAATTTTAATGACCTTATCCACCAGCTCTATGTTTTCAATCTCCGTATCCCCTCCAATGTTGTATATTTCCCCGCTTCTTCCTTTAAAAAGGACATTTTTTATGGCAAGGGCATTGTCTTTTACGTATATCCAGTTTCTTTTCTGCCTTCCATTCCCATAAACCGGTATCTTTCGCTTTTCCATAAGACTCAGAATAATTACGGGTATAAACTTTTCCGGGTACTGATTGGGGCCGAAGTTATTGGAACTACGGGTAATTACAACGTCAACACCAAAGGTTTTGTAATAGGAAAGGGCTATCAAATCTGCTGCTGCCTTACTTGAGGAATATGGGCTTGTCGGATTCAATGGGTAGTTCTCATCAGCATACCCTGTGAGAATGGGGCCATACACCTCATCAGTGGACACCTGCAAAAGCCTTAACCCGTACTTCTTGGCTACCTCAAGCAGTACTATAGTACCTTTTATATTTGTCTCGTAAAAGGGTTCTGGATTCAGAATGGACCTGTCAACATGGGTTTCAGCCGCAAAATTTACTATGGCTTTTATTTTGTATGTTTTTACAACTTCCTCAACCTTTTCCCTATCCGCAATATCCCCTTTTACAAATATAAAATTTTCATAATTTTCAATCTCTTTGAGATTAAGCAGACTCCCGGCGTACGTGAGTTTATCCAAAACAACAGTGTATATTCCTTCCTTTACAAGTAACCGTGCAAAATGACTGCCAATAAATCCTGCACCTCCTGCTACTAAAATCCTTTTCACGGTGTTATAATGGTGCCAGCCTTCCTCTCAAGTGCCTCTCTGGCTCTTTCTATTGATGTAATTATAACCACTTCACCACCATTTTCAAGAAAAGTGATTGCTGCTTCTATTTTGGGGCCCATGCTTCCTGCTGCAAAATGTCCCTCTTTATAATACTTCTTTATTTCACCAAGTGAAACCTCCTTTAACTCCTTCTGATCCGGTTTCCCAAAGTTTATGTAAGCATAAGGCACCTGCGTGAGTATAACAAGCATGCTTGCCCCTATTTCAAGTGCTAAAAGTGCAGAGGCTCTATCTTTATCTATAACCGCCTGTACACCTTCCAACATGCCATTTTTTTCCACCACAGGTACTCCTCCACCACCTGACGCTATAACCACAGTACCCTCCTCGTAGAGTTTTTTTATAATTGGAGCCTCAATGGTTTTCTTGGGAATAGGTGATGGCACCACCCTTCTCCATCCCCTCCCTGCATCTTCGCGAACTTCCCATCCGTACTTTTTCGCAAGCTCCCTGGCCTCTTCCTCAGACATAAAATCACCAACAGGTTTTGAGGGGTTTTGAAATCCAGGGTCATTCTCATCAACCACCACCTGAGTTACAATCGCCACAACCTCCCTTTTAATATTGTGCTTTCTAAAAGAATTCCTCAAGCTCCTTGCCATTATATACCCTATCCATCCCTCCGTATTGGCATTCAAAGCGTCAAGCGGAAAGGGAGGAAATTTTTCCTGCAAACAAAGATTCCTTAAAACTTCTATTCCAACCTGTGGACCATTTCCATGAGTCATAACCACGTTGTAACCGCTTTTGAAAATCTCTATGAGCTTTTCTACTGTGATTTGAACGTTTTTAGCCTGATAGTCAAAGGTTTTCGGCTCCCCTTTCCTTAAAAGAGCATTTCCCCCAAGCGCAATAACTGCATTCTTCATATTTACCTCCTTATTAAGGTGCAGACTGCTATTGCGTATTCTTTCTCGTGCGTTATACTCAGCGCTACATTTAAGGCGCCAAGCTCTGCGGGAAGTCTATAATAAGGCCTGCCGGTAGAATCGGCAAGAACCTCAATCTGCTTAAGAGAAATTTTTTTTTGCAGGTTATTATCCAGTGCTTTGTAAAAAGCCTCTTTTGCTGCAAATCGTCCGGCAAGGCATTCTCCCACATTCTGCCTTGCCAGACAATACTTTACTTCTTCATCTGAGAAAACCTTCTTTAAAAACCTCTTTCCAAACCTTTTATACAGCCTTTCTATCCTCCCAATATTTACGA
>JALVLE010000027.1 GCA_027033555.1 Caldifarciminota bacterium
GCGTATAACCTCTCCGTTTGGACGTAGTAGTTCTCAAGTTTGTTCAGGAATCTAACCCTCAGGTTTAATAGGTTTAAATCATCGTTGCCATCAATTTTTTTAATAACTTTGCGCCTGTGCTCATATTTAAGTTGTCGTATCTTCTTATTATATACCTTAATTGAGCGAAGTGCCTCTAACGGTGAAAATTGAATACTAATTGTTAAACCTTTAATGGTGTTACTTCGTAGTTTATCAGTTGGAGTAAGACTCAAGAACTGAGATGCAGTTATATAATCTAAAGTTGGGCCTATTTTGAGCAAGGAGTATATTTTTTTTTGTTGGAGATAATGCAGTTTTTTGATAATAATCAGTGTATCGAAGTCTTTCTGGCTATTTAATACTCTATGTATAATTCCCAGTATATCTAGTAAGTCCTCTTCTATAGTGTAAAATAATGTGTCTTCTAAGCCATGCTTTTTTAGTAAAAATTTATATTTTTTTAATAAATTTGTTCTGGCAAACATGAGATCTTGCATCCTTTTCTCAGTTTTTAGTATGTATAGTCCTCTTTCACTATCACTTTTATATCCACTAAGTTTTTTTCTGTAAATCGTAATAAGGGAGTCTATGTTGTTAATTTCATGAGCGTAACACCATATCTTAATATAGTCTTCTGCCATTTTTAGTCTCATTAATTTCTCTGCAAACTCAGTCTCTGTTTTTTTTAATTTCAAGTAGCTATTGTAAACTATAGGGAAATAGAGATACTGAGGAGAAAAAAGCGAAACGCTCACAAAATAATATGAAGACCATGACTCAGAATTTGACTTAAAAGCCTCATATTTGAAAGAAAGTGATAGAGGTATAATGTCAAATATTCCAGTTCCATCGCTCTCTCTTTCCTTTTCATATTTAAGAAAAGATTCTCTCCATGTAGAAATAGAATAAAACTTATTAAAATTCATGGAACTTAGGACATAAAATATACACAACAACATTCCCATTAGAGATACCTCAATGCTTCAATGACTTCTCTTCTTGAAGCCTCTATGCCAGGATAAATACCAGATAAAATGCCCGTGATAAAAGACATAAAAAAAGCCAACACAATTGGCAAAAGTGTTAATCTCACAATGATTCCTTTGCCACCTAGTAAAAGTAACAAGTAAGCAAGCATATACCCTCCAATAATTCCGATTGATGAACCAACCAGAGAGTGTGCTACTGATTCACATATAAACATTAGAAAAATTTCTTCAACGGTTAATCCCATGGATTTTAAGATCCCTACTTCTTTTATCCTTTCTCTTGCAGATGTCAACATGACATTTGTAATACCAATGCCTCCAACAAATAGTGCAACAAGAGAAAAAGCAAGCAACACATAAGTTATATTGGTGCTTACGCCTTTAAAACTTTTAAAAACTTCTTCCATATCGTTTATCCCAAATTTACCATATTTTCCGTATTTTTTTCTGATACTGAAAAGCGTAGCGTGTATAACTTCTTTCAAAGAATCTCTATTTGCATTTTTCGGAAAGTTTATATGTAAAGCCATTGACCTATTTTTATTCATCAAATTAAACGGTATCAATACAACTTCATCGGGCTTATTTTGCAGTACCTCTCCCTTCTTCTTTAAAATGCCAATTACCCTGAATACTTTTCCGTCAATCTGAATATATTCCGGGATATTTTGAACACCAAGTTTATTAGCGATTTTCCACCCTAAAACACATACTCTATTCCCCGTAATATTATCACCGAATGAAAAAAGCCTGCCTCTACCAATTTCATACTTTCTCATACTTATGTACGAAGGGTCCACACCAAGAATATCCACATCTGTCAATAATTTGCCTTTAAATTGAATGGTCCCTGTTCTTTTAATAACCCTGGAAATACGTACATTTTTTAAAGTATTTTTGAGCGCGATAAATTCTTCTATTCCTATATTTTTTCTTTTCTGTATTATCGTTTTTTTCAACATTTTTTCTTTTTCCCAGTTATACTTATCAATAACAATATCCGTCATCCCAAGGATATCCATGCCTCTTTTTACTGAATATTTTATGGCATCACCTATCAC
>JALVLE010000028.1 GCA_027033555.1 Caldifarciminota bacterium
GGAAAAAAAGCTTATAAAGGAAAATCCTATAAAAGAGTTTATAGGAGCTGTGTCTGTGGGGAAGATTGGTAGAAGATTGGTACTTGATCTGTCCTATGAGGAAGATTCCAGGGCAGAAGTGGATTTGAACGTAACCATGAGTGAGTCGGGTAAAATTATAGATATTCAGGGTACCGGCGAGAGAAGCGGTTTCACAAGAGAGGAGCTTAATGCTATGCTTGACCTTGCACAAAAAGGTATAATGGAAATTATTCAATACCAGAAAAAGAATTTACTCGGAGATCACCTTAATAAACTGTTAAAAAAATAAAGAAAAAGAGAAAAAGGAGGTTTTATATGAAGATTTTTATAGACACAGCCAATCTTGAAGAGATAAGAGAAATAGCTTCCTGGGGCATTCTGGAAGGCGCTACAACCAATCCTACACTTCTTGCCAGGGAAGGAAAAGAGCCTGAAAAAGTTCTTAGAGAAATATGTGAGCTTGTTAATGGTCCCGTATCAGCAGAAGTGATCTCACAGGACGCAGAAGGGATGATTAAAGAAGCCCGTGAACTTTCCAAAATCCACGAGAATATAGTGATAAAAATCCCCTTTACAGTAGAGGGGCTTAAGGCAGTAAGGGCTTTAAAAGAGGAAGGCATTCGTACAAACGTAACACTTGTTTTCAATCCTATCCAAGCACTTCTTGCTGCTAAAGCTGGCGCAAGTTTTGTCTCTCCGTTCGTAGGAAGACTTGATGATATACAAACGAGTGGAATGGATATGGTAACAGATATTATCACCATCTTTGAAAACTACGGATTTGAAACAGAAATTATAGTGGCTTCAATTAGACATCCCATGCATGTGCTGGAGGCTGCCACGCTCGGTGCTCATATTGCGACCATTCCGCCCAAGGTAATAAGACAAATGATAAAACATCCTTTAACTGATATTGGGATTGAACGTTTTCTGGAGGACTGGAAAAGACTTCAAAAAGGCTAATGAAAAAAGAGAGATTATTAATTCTTATTCTTCTGCTGCTTCTTGGTGTTGCTTGTAAAAAAAGTAGAAAAGGAACAGAAAAAAACCTGATAGATACACTTTATGCCAGAGAATCCGGGCTATCAACTTCAAGAAAAACTGCGATCGTTATAGCGACGAAGAAAGTCAGTCCGGCTGTTGTCTCTGTTACATCTCAAAGCACACAGCTTGTTGCCGAATCTCCCCTCTTCAACGACCCTTTCTTTGATTTCTGGAGGGGGCTTTTCCCCCCCTCTTATAGACAAGAAAAAATTACATCTCTTGGCTCTGGAGTAATCGTTTCGCCGGATGGGTACATTGTAACCAACGAACATGTAATAGATAAAGGTGAAGATATTACTGTAACACTGCCCGACGGACGGGAGTATAAAGCAAAACTGGTAGGCAGGGATAAAAGGCTTGATCTTGCTCTTTTAAAAATAAATGCAGATAGTCTTCCATTTGTCCATTTCTATAACTCAGACAGCCTCTACATAGGGGAATGGGCCATTGCAATAGGCAACCCTTTCGGTTTCCTCCTTGAAGATTTGACTCCAACTGTGACTGCCGGGGTGATCTCAGCTCTTCATAGAACCATACGAGGTAATAACGAAGCACATGAATACAGAGACATGATACAAACAGATGCTTCCATAAATCCTGGAAACTCAGGGGGGCCACTTGTAAATGCATTGGGAATGGTGGTAGGTATAAATACGTTCATAATATCAAAATCAGGTGGAAATGAAGGCATTGGTTTTGCCATACCATCCAATACGGTTATTAAAATTATTGGAGAACTTAAAAAATACGGCAAGGTAAGAAGAGCCTTTTGGGGCTTCTCTGCTCAAAATCTAACACCGTCTCTGCGTGCTGCATTAAACTATAACCATCCAGGAGGAATACTGGTAAATAGCGTATTCTTCAGGTCTTCTGGACTTAAGGAAGGCGATATAATTGTTAAAATAAACGGTAGAAGGATATTCAACACAGGCGATCTTGAGGATATTACTTATGCACTATTGCCTGGTGAAGTTTTGCGCATAAAATACATAAGAGACGGTAAA
>JALVLE010000029.1 GCA_027033555.1 Caldifarciminota bacterium
TCTCGGAACCCCAGCTGTAGGCCCGGAGGCGGCAAGGAGCCTTTCAAAGGCAAGTGCATCTATCACATCCGGAATTTTGCCTCCACCGTATTCAGGAAGTTTCTCCATGGGCATGAGATCAAAACCTGTAGCCACTATTATAGCACCTACATTTACCTCAATAATCTCATCTTTAAGGAAATGGTTAATAGCTTTAGGTTCACATTTTTCCTCACATAGACGGCACTCTGAGCACCCAGAGCAGTTAATACATCTTGTGCTCTCTGCAACAATTGCGTCTTCTTCTGGGGTCTTCACCACCTCTTCAAATCCTTTGATTCTCTGTTCCACAGGCAGCTTGTTCTCAGGCATTCTTGGCAATATTACAGCCCTGTTAACATCTCCAACCAGGTTGCTCTTAAACGGTCCTTCAAGTTCTCTTCCTTTGTAAAGGTCCTCACCGTTTAGCATTCTGTCTATGGATATGGCCGCACGTTTTCCATGTCCCACAGCATCAATAAAGGTATTGGGTCCGGTAACAGCATCTCCGCCGGCAAACACCTTTGGATTTGATGTCTGGAATGTTACTGTATCCACCTTGATTGTTCCCCATGGGGTAAGCTCAATACCGCTATCTTCACCGAGGAAGGAAAGGTCTGGCTTTTCACCTATCGCAAGAATCACATTATCAACCTCTATTTCAAACTCTGACCCTTCAATGGGAATAGGTCTTCTTCTTCCAGATTCGTCAGGCTCACCAAGTTTCATTTTTATAAGCTTCACCTTCTCTACCTTTCCATTTCCTATGAATTCCACCGGATTAACAAGAAACATGAACTTTACGCCTTCTTCCATTGCATCATGGACCTCTTCTGGTATTGCTGGCATTTCTTTCTGAGATCTTCTATACACCACTGTGACATCTGCTCCCAGTCTGAGTGCAGAACGAGCGGCATCCATTGCACTGTTTCCACCACCAACCACTATTACCTTTTTGCCTATCTTTACTTCCTCATCAAAATTTATTTTCTTGAGAAAATGGGTTGCATGATATATACCATCAAGGTCTTCGCCGGGAATGCCCATATTTCTTGATTTATGGGCACCTGTAGCTACAAAAACAGCATCATAGTTTTTAACAATCTCGTCAAATTTGATATCCTCTCCTACTTTTGTATTGTACTTAATTTCAGCACCGATTTTTTCAACTAATTCTACTTCTTTCTGCAGAACATCCTTTGGTAACCTGTATTTGGGAATACCAACAAGAAGCATTCCTCCACCCTTTGGTAGTGCTTCATAAACCGTAACTTTATAACCTTTTTTTCTTAAATCAAATGCTGCTTGAAGTCCAGCTGGACCGGCGCCAATAATGGCCACTTTTTCTTCTCTTTCTTTCTCCACTGTAAGATCAATGTTTGGGCCACCAAATTTTTCAAACTCCCAGTCAGTGATAAATCTCTTAACATCTCTTATACCAACAGCTTTACCATCAACAAGCTGCCTCTTACAGGCACCTTCGCATGGATGTGTACATATCCTCGCAGCTGAGGCAGCAAAGACAAAGTCTCTTTCTTTCCTCACAATTTCCCATGCTCTATCGTACCTCTTTGCCTTTGTAGCCATTACATACCCATGAGCATTCAAATGAATAGGACAGGCAGCTGTACATGCAGGTGTTCCTCTTTTATCTATTGTAAATACGCTTGGAACTGCCTGATCAAAAGGTCTGTATATAGCCTTTCTTGTGGAAAGTCCCCTATCAACTTCATTTAAAAGGTCAACTGGACAGGCCTCTGTACAATCACCACATCCTTTACATATATCCCAGTCAACAAATGGTGATTTTTTACGAATCTTTACCTTGAAATTTCCAACATATCCTTCAACACTTTCTATCTCAGAGTAGGTGTAAAGGTGGATATTGGGATTCTGGGAAGCATCCGTCATCTTGGGAGTTTCAATACACTGTGGACAGTCAAGTGTGGGGAAAGTCTCAGAAAGTAGAATCATTTTTCCACCTATGGAGGGCGTTTTCTCTACAAGATATACCTCATATCCTGCCTCTGCAATATCCAGAGATGCCTGTATTCCTGCAATTCCTCCACCAATAACAAGGGCTTTCTTGGTGATAGGTATCTCATAAGGAATATAGGCCATGTTATTCTTTACTCTCTCAACAGTTGCCTTCACAATACGAATAGCCTTTCTTGTGGCAATTTCAGGCTCGTTCTCATGGGGCCAGGAAACCTGTTCACGAATATTGGCAATTTCCACTCTATAGGGATTTAAACCCGCTCTTGCCGCAGCATTTCTGAACGTTCTTTGATGTAAAGAGGGAGAACAATTTGCAACCACAACACCGTTGAGTTTGTATTTTTTAATTGAATCTATAACGAGTTGCTGTCCTGGTTCTGAACACATATACACATAGGTGGTAGCAAAAACCACACCTGGGATTTTACGGGCCTCTTCCGCTACTTTCTTGACATCAATAACACCTGCAATATTAAGCCCGCAATGGCACACAAATACCCCAATTCTTGGTTTTTCAGCCATTTATAAAAGCCCCCTTTCTTTCAAAAGCGGTCTTGGATCAATATAATGGGAATCAAAGCCCAATTTGTCTTCCTCAAAGCCAAGAGCAAGTGCCATAAGCTGGGTAAAATATAAAATGGGCATGGGTTTGAATTCCGGATGCCTTTCCTTTGCATCCTTTTGCCTTCTATCCAGATTAAAGTGACAGAGAGGGCAGGAAGTGATTAAAACATCAGCACCGCTTGCATGCGCTTCCTCTACTATAAAATTGGTCCTATCTGCCACCAAATCCTTTCTTGCCACAGTTTGATATGCACCGCAGCACTCGGTTTTTACATTTAAATCAACCACCTTAGCACCAAGTGCTTCCATAAGGTCCTCCATTACAGTCGGTTGTTCCATGTTGTCTATAGCTATTTCTCCAGGTCTCAAAAGCAGACATCCATAGTAAGCGGCGACAGTAATACCTTCAAGTGGCTTTTTTACCGCTTTTTTAACCTTATCAAACCCTATTTCGTCTCTCAATAACTCAAGAAGGTGTATAACTTCTACACTTCCGTCATAGGTGGTATTTTCAAGGTACATGATAGCATTTATGACCTCAAGCTTATCCTTATTTTTACGTACGTAATAATTAGCTCTCTTTAAGGTATTGAAACACATTGAGCAAAGAGTAAGGACCCTTTTTTCACCGACCTCCTTCACACGAAGCAGATTCCTCACAGGAGCAACCTTGTGCATTACATTATCTTCAGAAAGTCCATACACAGCTCCACAGCAATTCCACCTGTAAAGGTCATCAAGTTCGTAATCAAAAACTCCAGCAACAAGCCTTGCGGTGTCTTCAAAATTTTTTGCAGTTGCTTTTAGTGTACACCCTGGATAATAGGGTATTTTGACAGCCAATTTTTACCTCCCTTTTAAGGGGTCATCTTACGGAATGCTGAAACGAGGGCTATAGGTGGGAGTTCCTCAAGGTCTTTCTCTGGAATTCGGTTGGGATGAATAAAATCATAATTACGTCTCAGTTTCACAAGCCTTAAAGCTTCCATTATAGCCGCAATATCTATTCCCTTGGGGCATCTTACGGAACATATAAGACAGGCAAGGCATACCCATGGAGTATTTGACTCCACGACCTTTTCCACAGCTCCAATTTGTAGAAATTTCATAGTTTGGGAAGGCACAATTTCCATTTCGTCTGCGCTGGGGCAACCAGAAGTACATCTTCCACATTGATAGCAGTCATAGACATTCTGACCGCTTATTCTGTTTATAACCTCAACTTCCTTAAACTTCTCAGGGGTTAATTTAAGGACTCCCAAAATAAGCCTCCTTATTTTTCAAGATGCACACAAATCAATTATAACAACTACAAGGCGGACAATCAAGAGAAAGTTCATTTTTTAACAAGCTTTATTTCCGTTTGTAAACAACCTCCCCCGCAAGTATGACAGTATCTACAAGATTGTGTCCGGTCTCATAGAAAATATGAATGTATGAATGAGCATCAAGCAATATTATATCTGCTCTTTTGCCTCTTGCAATAGAGCCTGTTTCTTTGCCCAGACCCACAGCATGAGCTGCATTTAAAGTAGCAGCTACCAACGCCTCAGATGGCATCATACCCATGAAAAATACTGCAAAAGACATGTTCAACATCTGTGAATAAAGCGGAGATGTTCCAGGGTTATGGTCAGTTGCAATTGCAACCGCAAGTCCAATATCTATCATCTTACGGGCGTCTGCGAATGGTTTCTTTAAAAAATAGGCAGTTGAAGGCAACAATACAGCTATTGTACCAGCTTTTTTCATTTCAAAAAGGCATTCCTCGCTGGCATACAAAAGATGATCTGCACTCACTGCCCCAAGAAGAGCCGCAAGACAAGCGCCTTTTGAGTCGGTAATCTCATCTGCGTGTAATTTAATTTTGTATCCAAGCTTTCTGGCACTTTCCAGGATTTTTTTGGTCTGGTCATAATTAAAAGCACCTTCTTCAAGGAAAACATCAACATATTTTGCAAGTTCTCTGAAAGATGGCAACATTTCTTTTATTATAAGCTTCACATAGCCTTCAGGATTTTCATAATATTCAGGAGGGATAGCATGTGCCCCCAGAAAGGTACTCACTATCTTCTGTTTCACCGAACCTTTTAGCCTATTGATAACCTCCAGAATCTTTTTCTCATCCTCAACAGTAAGTCCATATCCTGATTTTATTTCCACTGAAGTGGTACCATAAGAAAGCATTATTGATAATCTTTTAAGAGCAAGAGTATAAAGTTCTTCTTCTGTAGCCTTCCGTGTTTCTTTTACAGTACTTAGAATGCCGCCTCCTTTCTTTAAAATCTCTATATAGCTTTCTCCGGAAAGTCTTCTTTCAAGTTCCCAGTGTCTGCATCCTTTATATACAAGATGCGTATGTGGGTCAACAAATCCAGGGATAGCTGTTTTCCCTTTTCCTGAGATTACATAGGTGGAGGGGCTAATGGTATTTCTTTTAAGTACATCTTCCCTCTTACCGTAATCTACAATCTTTCCGCTTTTATCCACAAGAATAGCAGCACTATGGATTATTTCAAGGTCTTTCTGCTCTTTTCCTGAAAGGGGAGTTCCCCTATCCACCGGTGTTACAAGTTCATCTATCTCATCAATTAAAAGTTTTATCTCCATCTTTGCTCCCTTTGGGCTTGTTTTAATCTTCTTTCTTTAATTGTGTTCTTAGAAGCTCTGCTCTTTTTATATCAAGTTCCTCTCCTTTTAATTCAAAGCCATTTAATGCCGAGAGGTGTACAGGAGAAATCCACAAGAGCAACTTATTTAATAGCTTTTCTTCTGGTACTCCTTCAAAACCTACCTGAGAAGCAAACTTTACTATAGAAAGATGCTCAAGTGCTTCATCAAAGGAAATTATCCGTGCACTCTCCAAGATAGCAAGTGAGCGTGAGACCCTGTCCTCAAGTTCAATACGTGCACTGGCAAGAATCATGTCTCTTGACCGGTTTTCAGTTTCAATAAGGGCCTTCACAACATCCTTTAACATCCTCACAGAGTCTTCCATGGTAACTCCAAGGGTGAACTTGGTTGATATTTGAATAAAATTTCCCTTTATTTCACTTCTTTCTCCGTATAAGCCTCTAAGAACGATAGGAGCTTTTACCAAAAGAGCAAGAATTTTTTCAGTTTCTCTTGCAAGAAAAATCCCTGGAATAAACATGAGAACTGAGAGCCTAAAACCTGTTCCGGTGTTGGTAAGAGATGAAGTGAGGTAACCGAAGTTTTCAGTATATGAAAAATTAAATTCACTTTCAAGGGTTCTTATTCTATACCTGGCCATTGAAAATACATCTTCAAGAGACATCCCCGGCAAAGTTATCTGGATTCTAAGGTGGTCTCTATCATTAACTATGTATGTCTCCTCCTCTACTTCATTGGTGAAGATAAATACAAAATCTGAACTTCCTCTGCTTAAAATATGCCGCTCCACAAAGAAATCTTTCTTTATCCGCGTATCAATATTTAGAGACTTAAAATCTCTGACTAAATTTTTGATTGAAAGATTAACTTCTTTAAGAATACTCTCTTTTTCTTCCCTTGAGAGTCTTTCTGGAAATTTCTTTCCCTCAATATTTCTTACCAACCTTGCCCTGGAGGAGACAACTATTTTTCCCTGTGAATGCCACCAAACAGGAGTTAATCTGAAGGATTCAAACCAAG
>JALVLE010000030.1 GCA_027033555.1 Caldifarciminota bacterium
GCCCAAAACTTTTTTGCCTGCCTCGATTGAGGCTCTTATGAGGGATTTTTCATTCTGGAACCATGGGATGTCGTCATAGACACTCATTGGCCCACCCATGATTACGAGGTAATCAAAGTCATCCACATTGGGCAGCGGGTCGTTCTGGTAGAATTTTGTAAATGTAATCTGATGACCCTTTGCCCAGTTTATAATGTATCCAGGCCCTTCAAAAGGAACATGCATAAGCACGTGCATCCTCATCATTTACCAATTATGGCATGCCATTTCCAGATTGCCAAGGGGTTAAAGTGCAGGGAGTTGCTATACCTGCATTTGGGGTTGTGGTTTAATTTTATTTTTAGAAATTAAGCGGAAAGCCCCCTCCCTCACCCTCCCCCGCGCGTAGCGCGGGGGAGGGGTTTTTCTGATGTTGCGGGGAAAGGACTAAGGTGAGGGGCTTCCTCTCGAAACTCGGTGGATTTTTGTGATACACTAACAAAAGGTAAAGCACCTGAAAGGTGAAATTTGGAGTCTGTTTTCTCACCGATTCAGTCGGCTTGATTTTATAGTATTTATCAGGTCTGCCCGTTGAACTGGAGCTATGGATATATTTGCTCAGGAGCAGTGGTTTAAGGGGTGTGGTTGGCTAATTGGTCAGTTCTTTAACAGCAGTCAAACAATCAATCTAAATATAAATCCCACAACAGTGGCGACTGAGAGGCCAAGCAAAATGGAGTAGAGCATTATTTTCTTGCCGTACTCCTTCCAGATGATGCCGATGGTGGAGATGCAGGGGATGTAGAATGTTACAAACATGGTAAAGACAACGATTTGCTCCTTTGTCATGACGAGGTTTATCTTCCCGATCTCCGTTCCAAGGGCCTGGGAGAGCATCACCAGTGTCAGCTCCTTTCTTAGAATTCCGAAAATCAGTGTAGTTCCGACCTTCGTGGGAAGACCCAGCAGGGTATGCACAAGAGGAGAGAAAATCAGATTGATGTAATAATCCCAGTTGAAATACTGAATCACACCTAAAACGGCACTTCCGATAATTAGTAGTGGCCATGCGAGATATATGAAGTTTTTGACCTGCAGCCACGTCTTATCAAATGTGATTTTAAGAGACGGAAACTTGTATGAGGGAATTTCCATAAGAAGTCCATAAGAAGGAGTCTTGAAGAAACCATTTAAAATTTTCCCCATGAGAGCAACAACAAAAATGTTGAAGATAAAAAAGAATAATGCCCACCATGGACCGAGGAAATAGGCAACCAGTGCAAAAATGACAGTAATTCTTGCCGAGCATGGCACAAGAGGGATTAGGAGTGCCGATAGAATTCTGTCCCTCTCATTGTCAAGTATCCTTGTTGCAGCAATTGCAGGCACGTTGCAGCCATATCCGAGGATAAATGGGATCACAGATTTTCCGTGAAGTCCCATTCGGTGCATAAGACCATCCATTAAAAAAGCCACTCGAGGTAAATATCCGAGGTCTTCGAGAAAGGAGAGCAAAAATACAAGAGGGATGAAGTAGGGGAGTACTATCCCAATTCCACCTGCAATCCCCTGCAGGAGTCCATTCGTGATATACAGAAGGAGCTGATTGTGTATCTTCTGAGGAAGGATTGACAGCAACTTATCAAAGGGAGATGTAAAAAGCTCTTCCAGTGGTGCCCCGATTTTAAAGATTAGATAAAAGAAGACAAAAAATACGACTGCAAGAATAAAATACCCTAAAATTGGATGCATTACATAGGCATCAAGTTTATCGTCAATAGACTTTTGGGTCCGGTGCTTGATTTTCATAACTTCTTCGGCAATCCTCATGGAAATATTGTGTCTCTCACCGTGGATCACATCGGGTGCCGGAGAGCCAATGATTTCTTCAAGCTCCCTTCGGTATTTCTCAGCGAGCTTCAAAAGCTCCGGATAGTCTTTAACAAGATTAACGAAATAATCGTCATTTTCGAGCAACTTTATAGCGAAGAGCCTCGGTGGAATTTCATACTTGCCGTCGATCTTCTCTCTAACCATCTGCGTGAGGGCTTTTATCCTATCTTCAACAACC
>JALVLE010000031.1 GCA_027033555.1 Caldifarciminota bacterium
TAACCCTTGGATTATTTTAAAAGGAGGTTAAAATGCTTCAAAAGAAAATACCACTTGCTATAGTTTTCGTATTTGGTATCCTGTCAATTATTCAGTACTTTGTCCCTCATCCTGTTTCTCAGGCGTACTACGACACCATGTTGAAGTGGATGATTGGTGTTGGCTCAATGGCAATTTTTCTTGCGCTTGTGAGTTTCATACGACACCATCAGGTAAGATTGAAGAAAAAAGAGCATGCTCCCTATAGTGCAGTCGCATTGCTTTCTTTTCTTTTTATGACCTTAGTTGGTTTCATTGGTGGAATAGGGCCAGGAACTATTTTTCAAAAAATGTTCTATTATGTACAGGCCCCACTTCAGGCTACAATGTTTTCGCTTCTTGCGTATTATATGGCATCTGCCTCTTATAGAGCCTTCCGGGCAAAAAGCTTTGAGGCTACATTGCTTCTTGTGACGGCATTTGTTGTTATGTTTAGTGTTACCACCTTTGGCAACTATGTACCTGGAATTCCGAAATTGCTTGAGTGGATTATGGCGGTTCCTAATATGGCGTCAAAAAGGGGAATAGCTATAGGAGTTTCTCTTGGGAGTATTGCCACATCTTTGAAAATTATCCTTGGAATTGAGAGAAACTGGCTTGGAGGGTGAAATGAGGGAATTTTTCATAAAACTTGCAAGTTTAAACAGAAGCGTGATTTATCTTATCATTACCATTGGGGTTCTTATACCCCTTGTTGTTCCGCTAAACCTGGGCCAGAAGATGTCTCCTCCCACAGAAGACCTTTATAACTTCATAGACACTCTTCCGAGAGGTTCTCATATACTCATATCAGCTGACTATGATCCATCCACACTTCCTGAGCTTCAGCCCATGCTTGAGGCGATAATAAAACATGCTATTTTAAGAGGTGTTATACCTATGGTTATGTCGCTTTATCCGCAGGGTACAGGTTTGGGAATTCAGGCGTGTGAAAAAGCAAGGGAGACACTTGGAGCAAGGCCGGATACAGATTATGTGATACTGGGATATAAACCGGGATTTTCAGCGGTAATTTTAGGTATCGGTGAGGATATAAGGAAGGTATTTCCCACTAACTATTCTGGTATTCCTCTTGATAGTATCCCGGCGGCAAAAGGTGTGAAGAATTATAATGATATTGCACTTGTTATTTCTCTCTCCGGTGGAAGTACCCCTCTTTCCTGGGTGACTTTTGCATATACCAAGTACAATCAGAAGATAGCAACTGGAATTACAGCTGTGAGCGCCGCTGATTTCTACCCCTACCTTCAAACAGGGCAGTTTATTGGTGCTCTTATGGGTATGAAGGGGGCTGCTGAGTATGAATATCAGGTAAATAAATTGCTCAAGGAAAAAGGATATAAAAATGCTGTAAATGTGTTTGCAGTAAGAGGTATGGAGGCCAATTCTATTGCCCATTTTCTGATAATGCTGTTTATAATAGTGGGTAATATTGGGTATTTTCTTTCAAAGAAAAGGAGGGAATCATAATGCATATTTCACATGATCCATGGGTATGGGTTGCAGCAATTTTAACGCTTGCAATTTTTTCTTTCCTTTATAAAGATAACCCTTTCTTTAAAATGGCAGAGCATATCTTTGTGGGGGTTGCAACAGGCTATGGATTTGTCTATACTTGGAACAATGGGATATATCCTAACCTCTTAAAACCCATTTTCATAGATCACCAGTGGCTTTTTATCATTCCCCTCATACTTGGGCTTATGTATTTGTCTGTTATTGTGCCTAAATTTGCCTATTTTATTCGCTGGCCTTTTGCTTTTCTCCTCGGGGTGAGCTCTGGATTTTCTGTGCCCCTTGCCTTTCGCGCATCTCTGGTGGAACAGATAAAGTACACAATATTACCCAGTCCTCATGGAATTAGCGCCATGCTCTTTTTTAACGCGCTTTTAATTCTCATTGGGGTGATAACTGTAGTCCTTTACTTTTATTTTTCTGCTCCGCATGAAGGGGCTTTAAAACCCATTACAAAAACCGGTATTGTCTTCCTGATGGTGGGATTTGGTGCATCCTTTGGATATACCGTGATGGCGAGATTCTCTCTTCTTGTGGGAAGATTTGAGTTCCTTCTGGGGAAATGGCTTGGAATATTGCCATGGTTGAGATAATGAAACGGGCGGAGTTTTATAAAACTCCGCCCTTATTTTATTCTTTTAAATCCTTTCCCGAATACGTCCTTTACAGTACTTACGGTTAAAAAGGCGTTTTGGTCTGTCTCTTTCACAAATTCCTTCAATCTTACCAGTTCCCTTCTTCTCTTCAATATAACCCAGAGCATTTTCCTTTTTTCCCCTTCATATCCTCCTTCTGCTTCAATTATTGTTACTCCTCGTTGCAATACATTTTTTACGTAGTCTCTTATGTCCTGCCACTTATCAGATATTATAATAATCTTAAAAGAGACTTTTATACCCTCAACCACATAGTCTATTGTGTGGGTATTAACAAGCACTGCAAGCAATGAATACATGCCAATTTCCCAGCCAAAGAAGAGACCGGCAAAGAAGGTTACTGTAAAATCAATAAATAAAAGTCCCTGTCCTATATCCAATCCGATGTATTTATTTAATATCATAGCAATAATATCAGTTCCACCTGTGGACGCATCCTGAAGAAAAATAGTGGCAAGACCGATGCCTGTTAGCAGATCTCCGAACACAACTGCAAGTAGAATATCGTGGGTGTATGTAACATTGAACCACCTCGCAAGAATATCCACAAATAGAGAGAGGGCAATGGTCCCGTATATAGACTTAATTCCAAAACCAGGCCCTAACAGAAGAAATGCGAGAAGAAACAGAAAAATGTTGATTACCAGCATAGTCATCCCAACAGGTACATGAATTGTATAATGAAGTATTGTGGCAATGCCACTTACGCCACCTGCGGCTATTTTATTGGGCACAAGGAATACATCAATGCCAATGGCTGCGATGAAAGCACCTAATGTGATGTAGAGAAAGTTTTTGAAATTTGCTCTCTGTGTCATATTTAAATTTTAAAGGTGTAAAAGGGGCTTTGAAAATTTATAGGTTATAGATCTTAAGATACTGCTTTATTGTGTAGTCCTTTGAGAATGGTGCAGGATCAAACTTAAATTTGTTTTCCTTTAGCATGGAGATAACGAGAGAGAGCTTTTGCTCAAAATCACCTTCTTTTTCAGGGTTAAAAATCATTCCATTTTCTCCATTTTTAATAAGTTCTAAAAGTGCTCCGCGGTTGCTGGCAAGCACAGGGATACCTTGAAAATTGGCTTCAATTGCCACCCTCCCAAAAGCCTCATGGACAAGAGAGGGTACTACCATTATATCAATTTCATTAAAAAAATCCTTATCTTTTCTGTAACCCATAAAATAAATATTCTCCCGTTTGTATTTCCTTTTCAGATAAAATTCATATTCAGGGGTTACTCCTCTTCCAAATATAAGAAGTTTGAGGTTTTTCCTTTTTAGATTTATAAAGGATGCCAATAAGAATTCTATGCCTTTTTCAGGGGCAAGTAAGCCTGCGTATCCCAGTTTTATAAAGGGTGAATACGTGGTTTTCCTGGGAGTAAATTCCATGTCAATGGTGTTATAAATTACCTCTTTTTTTGCATTTCTAAAAAAGCCATAAAGAAGGTGCTTGGATAAAATAAATTTGCTGATCCCAACAACAACATCAACATATGCGGACGCAAATTTTTTTGGGGCAGAGTAAAATTTGCATATACTACACTGTTTTTCACAGTTTCTACCATTTTTGAACATTGTTGAACGGATGCAAAGAAGATAGTGATCTCTTATTGTATGAATAAGGGGAATACCCAGTTCTTTTGCCATTTTCCAGATATAAACAGAAAATCCTGCAAGATTGTTGGTATGGATCACGGCCGGATTTTCCTCTTTTACGATTTGCTTCAGGAAGGAATAAAATGGATTGAACATATCTATTGTATGCCAGATGGCCTTTTGCAAAACGTTTTTTCTTTTTGAATCTTTCATCCAGTACAGATTGCGGGTTTTTATGTAATAGACTTTTACGCCGTTTATAACCCTGGTGGCCGGTTTAGTGGAAGTGGTAACCACAACTGGTTTAATACCGTATTCAAAAAGTCCTTCTGCGAGCGTTTTTACTGAATGCTCTGCACCTCCGGCTTCATCTGGGAAGTAAAGAGAATTGAAAATAAGCACCTTTTTGTTTATATGTACCTCTCCTTCTGGTGTAGGTAAATTATAACTTATAAAGTACAACCTGTGAAGACAGTTTGACACCGGGATTTTATTAAAGATTTTTTTAAAATAGCGCTGTTTTGATTGTTCGCATATTTTATGTTATAATGTGCATATATGCTAATGAGTAAAGGTAAATTTGGACATTTAACTCTAAAAGTGATTGACACAGGATTGAATAGTGCGGCCTGGAATATAGCAATGGACCAGGCTCTTCTGGAGTATGCTCATAAATATGGTCCTTTTTTCAGATTTTTATCTTTTTCACCTGAGTGTACTCTCGTGGGGTATTTTCAATCAGTATCACAGGAGATTAGAAAGGACTATTGCCATAGGGAGGGAATTGAGATTAATAGAAGAATAACGGGTGGCGGAGCTATCTATTTTGATCCATCGCAACTTGGATGGGAAATAATTGGAACAATAAAGGATTTCCCATATACGATGGGTGAGCTGTCTGAAATTTTTGGAACAGCTGTAGCCTATGCCCTTAGATTGATGGGCGTGAATGCAGAATTCAGAAGGAGAAATGATATAGAGGTAAACGGAAGGAAAATCTCAGGTATGGGAGGTGTGACCCTCTCTCAGAATTTCCTGTTTCAGGGCACTTTGCTTGTACGGGATAGGATAGAAAGGATGTTAAAAAGTCTGAAAGTGCCCATTGAAAAATTAAAACCAAAAGAAATAGATTCTGTAAGAGAAAGGGTTACCTGTTTAGAATATGAACTGGAAAATATTCCTGATAGAGAGGAGTTGAAAAACTTGTTAATGACAGGTATAAAGGAGTATTTAGGTGTAAGATTGGAGATGTCCGGGATACCCGAAGAGGTGATGGAAAGACATAGAGAGCTTTTGCCCTATTTTGAGAGCAAGAAGTGGATTTATAAGATAGATTATCCTGAAAAAGAGCAGGATCTTTTGAATGGGTACTATAGGACAGATGAAGGTACAGTTAAAATTTCAATGACTGTAAATATCAGAAAAAGGGTGCTAAGGAATACTTTAATTACGGGTGATTTTTTTCTAAACCCTCCTGAAAGCATTTTCAGACTTGAAAGTATGCTGAAGAATATGAGATTTGATAAAGAGGAAGTTGAAAGAATAGTGAAGGAATTTTTCAGGCACAATCAACTTGACGGTCTTTCTCCATGGCATATACTCAAAGCAACCTCTGAGGTTTTTAAAAAGTGGAAGCTTATTGAGCTCGGCTTTACACCTGAAGAAGCAAACAATATTTTTATGGTCAATCTTGAGGATTTGGGAGATTTTGAGCCGCGCGTATTTCTTCTCCCTTACTGCTCAAAAGATACGTCGTGTGATCTAAGGTACAGGGATGAATGTATAATGTGTGGAATATGTACTATTGGGGATGCCTATTCTCTTTCTTATGCCAATGGGCTAAAACCAATAACAATTGTAAGTTTTGAGCACCTTATGGAGACTTTTGAGCGTCTTAAAAAAGAGGGAATAACAGATTATATTGGTAGCTGTTGCGAACCCTTTTATGTGAAGCATCAGGAGGAATTTTTTGAAAGTGGTTTAAGAGGGATATTAGTAAATATTGAAAACACAACCTGTTATGAACTGGATAAGGCAAAGGAGGCTTATGCTGGAAGGTTTGAAAGTCAGACAAACCTGAATTTGCCCCTTATTAAGAAGGTTCTTGGTTTATTGACAAGAATTGGGTCCAATAAAGGAGTGATAAAATGAAAGAAAGTCCAGAATTTGTAAGGACAAGCCTTGCTGCAAGTATTACACTTGGGCTGAAGCCTGGACGATTTTATAGAAATGCCCGGCTTTACTGCATAAATTTGCTTGTTCACTATGAAGAAGGATGTAGTGCCAATTGCTCTTACTGTGGGCTTCAAAAAATAAGACCCGGTTCCTATGACAGGAAATCTTTTATAAGGGTTGAATGGCCGGTATATCCCACAGAT
>JALVLE010000032.1 GCA_027033555.1 Caldifarciminota bacterium
TCAGGGCTTCACATAAATCCTACTGTGCCAGAAGAGGCAGCAAAGTATTTAAGAGAAGTAGATGTGGATTTTTAAATGGCCAGAAAGCTCTTAATAGTTGAGTCTCCTACAAAAGCCAGGACGCTTAAGGGGTATCTCGGGAAGGGTTTTAATGTCCTTGCATCAAAAGGGCATATAAAAGACCTTCCTAAAAGCAGAATGGGCATAGATCTTGAAGGTGATTTTGAACCCCATTACATTGTCCTCAAAGAAAAAAGAGAAATAGTAAAAAAAATTCAGGAGGAAGCCAAAAAAGCAGAAATCGTATATCTTGGCAGCGACCCTGATAGGGAAGGAGAAGCGATTGCGCAGCATATAAAAGAGGAAATACAAAAGAAAGTTTCTGGTGTTCCCATAAAAAGAGTCCTTTTTTATGAAATAACCCCTGAGGAGGTAAAAAACTCAATTAAAAACCCTGGTGAAATAAACATAAACCTTGTTAATGCTCAAAAAGCAAGAAGAACCCTGGATAGAATAGTTGGATATACCATAAGTCCGCTTCTATGGAAAGCCATTATGAGAGGGCTTTCTGCGGGCAGGGTACAAACTGTGGCACTCCGTCTTATATGCGAAAGAGAAGAGAAGATAGAGCAATTTAAGAAGACCACATATTATGTTATTCGCGGGAGCTTTGAGAAAAATGGGGAAAAATTTGAAGCCGTTTTTCAACCCAAAAAGAAAATTGAGAACAAAGAGGAAATAGAAAGGTTGCTGCAGGAGATAAAGAATGCGAATTTTTTAGTAAAAAACTATGTGAAAAGAGAAAAATATGTAGTACCACCTCCTCCTTACAAAACATCCACCCTCCAGCAGGATGCCTCCAGAATACTGGGATTTCCTCCCAAAAAGACCATGCAACTTGCCCAAAGGCTGTATGAAGGAGTCCCTGTAAATGGCAAACAAAAAGGCTTAATTACCTATATGCGCACAGATTCTTTGAGGCTTGCTGACAAAGCTATAAGGAAAATAAGAGATTACCTGAAGAAAGCCTTTGGTGCAGATTATGTCCCCGGACGTCCACGAGAGTATAAAGACAATGCGAGGAATGTCCAGGGTGCTCATGAAGCGATAAGACCAACGGATATGTCTCTTTCCCCTGAAGTATTAAGGGGGCAGCTTGAGCCGGATCTTTTAAAGCTTTATGAACTTATATGGTGGCGTGCTGTAGCTTCGCAGGCAAAAAGTGCCAGAGTAGAAGAAAGGAGCGTGGTGATAATCCCATGGGGCCACGAAAGTGTAGAATTTCAGGCAAAGGGGAGCAGAGTGGTGTTTGATGGTTTTTACCGTGTGCTTGGTAAATTGCCAGAAGAAAATGATTTACCCGAACTTCGTAAAAATGAGGTTATTAAAGCCCTCTCATTGGAGATACTTGAAAAGCACACTGAACCTCCTCCCAGATATACTGACGCGACCCTCATAAAAACACTTGAGCAGCTTGGTGTTGGTAGGCCTTCTACCTATGCGCCCACTATTTCTACATTAATTGAAAGAAAATATGTTATAAGAAGAAGAAAAACCCTTTATCCCACTGAGCTTGGAAGGCTTGTAAAAGATGTTGTCGTCCCGAGGTTCCCTGAATTATTTGATGTGCATTTTACCGCAAAGATGGAGGAGCAACTTGATGAAATAGAAAACGGGAAGGTAGAGTGGAAAAAAGTTGTAAAGGATTTTTATGAAAAACTTAAGGTGCAACTTGAGCAGTTCAGGGCAAGTATAAAGGAGATTCGTGAAAAAGATGCCACAAAAGAGCTTGATGAAAAATGTCCTTTATGTGGTGCACCTCTTGTTGAAAGGTGGGGAAGATACGGCAAATTCATAGCCTGTTCAAGGTATCCAGAGTGCAGGTACACAAGGCCTTTGAATGAACCAGAAAAAACCGGTGTGAAATGCCCTGTGTGTGGGGGAGAACTTATAAAAAGAAAAAATAAAAAAGGACAGACATTTTATGCATGTAGTAATTATCCAAAATGTAGATTCACTCTGAGCCATGAACCGGTAGCTATAAAATGTCCTTCATGTGGATTCCCATTGCTTGAAAAAATAGAAAGCAAAAAAGGTGTATATTATAGGTGTCCTGAATGCAAAAAGACTTTTTCCAGAGAGCAGATAGAGGCAAAAGCGAGGGAAGAAAAATAGAAGCCCAGGCCGTACATAATGTAGAGAGAGCTTGTGTATCCTTTAGTTTCGTTCTACTTGTTCATTCGCCTGAGTGATGTTATAATACAATAACCAGCACAGGAGGTATAAATGGCGAATACTAAGTCTGCAAAAAAGAGAATAAGGCAGAATGAAAAAAGAAGGTTAAGAAATAAATCTTACAAAAGCTTTATTAAAACCATGACCAAGAAGTATTTAAGGGAAACAGATCCTGAAAAAAAGAAGGAGCTTCTAAAGAAAGTTTATTCTGCCTATGATAGAGCAGTCACAAAGGGCATACTACATAGAAACACTGTAGCAAGAAAGAAAAGTAAGCTTGCCAGATTATTGTCTTCGGGCGGTTAGCTCAGTGGTGAGAGCGCCTGCCTTACAAGCAGGAGGTCGGAGGTTCGAATCCTCCATCGCCCATTTTAAAATCGGGGCGTAGCGCAGGTTGGTTAGCGCACCAGCATGGGGGGCTGGGGGTCGGTGGTTCGAGTCCACTCGCCCCGATTTTTTATTATACCTTTCTATTTTCAAACCTTTCTATTTTCAATCGTTGACTTCCTTTTAATGCAAAATTCTTAACTCCTCAATTTGTCTTTTCGCACAAAGTAAGTTATAATTTTAACAAAGTAGGGAGGCTTTTATGGAAAAGGTTCTTATATACGGGTGGGGTTCTTCAGAGCATCTGAATGTACCAGAGGTGAATGAAGGCCTTGTGAATCTATTTAAAAAGATGAAGGTGGATTATGTGATTCACAAGGACGAAGTCACATGTGCGGAAGGTCTTTCTGGTCTTGGATACGCTGATGAGCTTGTCAAAATAGCACCTGTTATTATAAAGGGTATTGAAAAGGCTGTAAAAGAAGAGGGGGTTACAATTGCTGTAACTCCTTACGCTGCATCTTACTATGCCTGGAATTTTACCCTCAAGGAAAAAGGATTTGAACTGCCTATTCCCATGGTGCATATTGTCCAGTACCTGTATGATAATCTCCCGAGGCTGAAATTTAAAGAGTACAGAAAAAGGGTGTTAATACATGATGGATGTCGCCTTGGAAGGTATGCAGGTGTGGTAAAGGAGCCCAGGAAGGTATTAAAGGCCATTCCGGGGCTGGAACTTGTAGAGATATATCACCCGGAGCTTGAAGTTGGTGTAAGAAATTTAAAGCCTTGGGATACATCTCCCTGTCCAGGAGGATGGCTTGAGATACTTATGCAGCCTCTTATGAAACATGTGGCAAAAAATGTTATAGATAGATATGTAATGCCCCAGAAACCAGATATTGTCACTTCCACCTGTGCCAATGGCTATCATGCTTTCAAGGCAGGGCAGGAGTTTGGGAAGCACAATATAGAGGTAAAATTTTTCTCTAATATCGTTGAGGAGGCTCTGGAGGGATAGTCATGGAAGAAAAAAATGTTGACAGGATTTATAATGAGTATGTGGAAAGAATCGTAAAGCAGGGCGCAGAAAATGAAACTATAAGGATTGCGCTTGGGAGGGCAATTGCCGCTTTTAGAAAGAATAGACAGGCAGCACTTAATAAGTATCCCCATACTGTTATGCTTGCCGAGGAGGTGCGGAGAATAAAAGAATATTCAATTGAACACATGGATGAACTTGTTGACAAAGCATGCGAAACTATTGAAGAAAATCATGGTCATTGTTATAAGGCAAAGGACAAGGAGGAAGCTCTTGCCATTTTTGATAGAATTATTGGTACAGGCAAAACAGTGGTTCAGAGCAAGTCTCTTACTGCAGAGGAAATTTCTTTAAGGCATCATCTTGAAGAGAAAGGGAATGAGGTGTTTGAAACAGACCTTGGGGAGTTTATAACACAGCTTCTTGGTAACAGGCCCATGCATATTCTTGCACCTGCTATTAATGTTCCCCGTGAGGAGGTAGCTGCCTTACTGGAAAAATATACAGGGGAGAAGATAGATCCCACGGATATTAAAGCTATGGTCAATACTGTGCGTAAAATATTACGAGATAAATTTTTCAAGGCCGATTTCGGAATAAATGGTGCTAATGTAATCTCAGCGGATACAGGAAGCATGTTTATTATTGAAAATGAGGGCAACGCAAGGTTAGTAACAGGTGCTCCTCCGGTTGAAATAGCCCTTATAGGAATGGAAAAGGTGGTGCCAACCCTTCAGGACGCCTTTAAAACCGTGGAAGTTACCTGGAGATATGCGAATTATAAGATGCCAGCTTACCTGAATATTATATCAGGACCGTCCAAGACAGGAGATATTGAGAAGGTTATAACCTATGGAGCGCACGGACCAAAAGAGCTCCACGTGATTTTCTTGGACAATGGCAGACGAAGGATGGCAAAAGATAAAGTTTACAGAGAAGCTCTTTACTGCCTGAGATGTGGTGCGTGTCTGTATGAATGTCCTGTGTACGAGATAACAGCAGGGTATTACGGGAAAAAGTATCTTGGTGGTATTGGTACTATCTGGGATGCGTTTACCACTGTGGGGTTTGAAGAGTCTGCTCCGATGGCATATACCTGTCTTCGCTGTGGAAGGTGCAAAAAGACCTGCCCTCTTCGTATAGATACACCGAAAATGGTGGCAAAACTTAGAAATGATCTCAAAAAGATGGGATATGTTCCCGCACCTATAAGGATGTTTGCTGAGGAAATATTAAAAATAGCAGAAAGTCAAAAGTGAATTGAAGGTAGTTCTTCAAAGGGTACAGAGAGCAAAAGTTCAAATTGTAGAAGATGGCACAGAGCATGAGATTGGTCGTGGCATAGTATTGCTCTGTGCCATCTGTAAAAATGATTCAGAGAGGGAATTGAAGTGGGTTGCAGAGAAATCTGTTAATCTGCGGATTTTTGAGGATAAGGATGGGAAAATGAACCTTTCCGTAGTTGACATAAAAGGTGAAATACTCGCCATTTCTAATTTTACTGTAGCTGGCAGTACCAGGAAGGGTAGAAGGCCCTCATTTGATAAGGCTGAAGTTCCTGGGAAGGCACAGAAAATGTTTGACAGGTTTATTGAGTATCTCAGGTCCTATAAATTACCAGTAAAAACAGGTAAATTTGGTGCCAAAATGCTCGTTGAAATTGTGAATGATGGTCCCGTTACATTGATCATAGAAAAAAATCCTTAAAGGAGGATGTATATGTCAGATTTTCTGATGGTCATAACAACTACTGATAATAAAGAGAAGGCGAAGGAGATAGCCAGTGCTCTTCTTAGAGAACGTCTTGCAGCATGTGTACAGATAATAAATGGAGTTGAAAGTATGTATATATGGCAGGGAAAACTTGAGTCTCAGGAGGAGTTTCTCTTATTTATCAAAACGCGAGCAGCCCTTTATGAGCGAGTAGAAAATTTTATAAAAACGCTTCATAATTACGAGTTACCGGAGATAATTGCGTTGCCTGTAAATAAAGGCTCAAAAGAGTATCTTGACTGGTTAAAGAGCTGTACCGGGTAAAGGCTTCAATGTCTATACGTAAGAAAATTGGTTTTTTCCTTGGTCCTCTTTTATTTCTGGCGGTGTATTTCTTTCCCGTTCATATGCCTCTCCGAGCCCACAGACTGCTTGCTTTATTTGCCTTTGTGATAACCTACTGGCTTTTGGAAGTCATTCCTATTGGAATAACCGCTCTTCTCGGAGCAGCTTTAATGGTTCCGCTGGGTATTACAGGTACAAAAGAGGCCTTTTCTTCCTTTTCAAATCCCATTGTTATGTTGTTTTTAGGCAGTTTTATTATCGCAGAAGCAATGGTGGTCCATAACCTTCATAGAAGAATTGCCCTTTACATTTTATCAAGAAAATGGGTTACTTCTTCATTCTTCGGGTTTATTACGGGTATTGCACTTATTCCCTTTTTCCTCTCCATGTGGATGAGCAATACAGCCACAACTGCTATGATGTTACCCATTACACTCGGAATTCTCAATCTTGTTGAGAATAAAAAGGGCAAAAAGATAGATACTCATGCCGGAATCCTTTTGCTTATTGCCTACTC
>JALVLE010000033.1 GCA_027033555.1 Caldifarciminota bacterium
TGTGAGACCAAGGAAACTTGCAATTTCATCCTCTGTCTTGTGTAATTTTTCCCAAAGCACAATTGCGTAAGAGGCCTCCATCAAACTCGTTATCCATGTGAGATTTCTAAGCTCTATAAGCTTTCTTGGTCCGCCCAATATTTCAAGGGCTTTGAGAAAAACCCTTATTGCCAGTGCGTCCACATCAAAACTTTTTATTTCATCAGGCTGTAATACTGCCATTTTAAACCTCCTTTTTTATTTATTTTCTCAATATTTCTTTTAAAGATGGTCCAATACTTACAAGCCCGGTTTCACTTATAGTAAGCACATGGGTATCAGTATCGTGACCACACATGCGGCAACCATCAATTCGGAAAAGCCTTATAAGTTCACCAATGGGCCTTTTATAAAGCCTTTCATCATAAGTGGATTGTATAATTTTCTTGGAAAGCACCATGGTACAGTCCACAATATGGGAAACAGCATATCCTCCAGCTGCTTCAGCAGAAAGCTCTTCATGCGATGATCTTTTCTGTGACACAAGAATCGCCGTCTGATACCATTTCTTCAGAAAATTGAATATTTGCCTTACAAAAACCCTTGCCAGCATCTCTTTATGCTCATATAAACCGGTTATTGAATCAATAACCGTATAATGAGCCTTATAAGTTCTAAATACGTAGGCAAGAGTATCAAAAAGAGCAGGTAAATTCTCTCTGAGATCTTTATAGGAAGCGGCATCTATTATTATAATATTCTCATCAATTACTTCCTTTTCAATACCATACGCCATAGCCCTCTGATAAAGCCCTGCAGAAAGAAAAGCTGCCGGTGTTTCCACAGTCACAAAAGCTACCCTATCCCCTTTTCCTGCCCTCCAGACAGCAAATTGCTCTGCCATAAGTGACTTACCTGTATCTGAAACTCCAGTTAAATTTATTACAGCATACTGAGGAATTCCACCCAGAGAAACCTTCTTAAACCCTTTTCCGTAAGGTTTGAAGGTGAAAAATAAATCATCAAGACCTTCAATACCTGTTGGAATCCCTTTTATTTCCTTTATCCTGTCCTTCAGTTCACCTAATTTATATACACCGGTCATGTCTTTCATTTTACCCTCCTCTTTGCGGTCTTATAATTACGGGATTTCAGGCGTATTGTCAAGGCTTGACAATTCATTAAAAAATTATTATATTTAGACCTGACAAAGACAGCTTACAACAATCAGGAGGTGAATATGAAGCTCAACAAGCAGGCTCAGAGAATACTTGACACAGCATCAAAACTGGCAGAAAAAAATAAAGATTTTTATGTAGATACTGACCATGTTTTGCATGCTCTGTTTCTTGTAAAAGAAGACAATGCATTCTATAAATGGCTCGCCAAAAAGGGGATAAATCCTGAGGCGGCACAGAGGGAGATTGAAAAAGCCCTCTCCCATCTTGATAATCAGCTAACTACCATTACCGACTCCTATGCAAACGCTATTTCTGAAGCAACATCTTCTGTTGCTGCTGAGTTTGGTGAGCATAAAAAAAGAGAAGTTATAAAAGCACTGCTGGATCACCTTGAAAAGTTCTTGTCTGATTATCTCATGGGGAAACGCATAAGCGATTTTGCAGAAGTACACGTGAAAAGGTGGATACCCGGACGGAGGAGAACAAGTCCAATGGAGGATATTATAAGAGAATTCTTCGGTGATACCTGGGGATGGGGTGAATCTGGTACCCAGTGGATGATGAAAGAGGAAATTATCCGTGTTCCACGCAGTTTTGTGAATGCGTTAAAAAATGTTACATATGGACTTGATAGCGAAAGCGAAAACAAAATTATATACAGTGTGCTGGATATAGAAGAACGTCTGAGAAATACCCTTTTAAACATGCGGGACAATGGCATTGATCCCAGAAGAATTGTCGCAAGGCTCAGATACAAGCTCCTTGGAGAAAAAACCCCGGTACGATACTCTTACTTCACGGACACGGTTCTTAAGAAAGCAGAGGACAAAGAAGGTGAGGTTACCCTTACCTCTCTTGTGGACGCCCTTATCCTGGTTCCAC
>JALVLE010000034.1 GCA_027033555.1 Caldifarciminota bacterium
AGAGCTTGTTGCTGCTATGCATAATTTTGTCTCCAGGGGGTATCATGTGTTTTTTTATACGGTAGAGAAAGAGAGAGCTAAAAGATACGCTGAATTTCTCCCATCATATATAGAAGTTGGCCTTGTGGAAGAAGGCTTTGTAGATTACAAAAGTAAAAAAGCAGTGTTTACAGAGCTAATGTTATTCCCTCTTTATAGAAAAAAACGAAAAACAAAACACTCGCGAACTGAAATTCAGAGAACTTTCCAGAAAGGGGAATATGTGGTGCATTTAGATTATGGCATCGCCAAATTTGACGGACTTGTAAGATGTAAGGCTTTTGGGAAAGAATATGATTGTGCAAGACTTGTTTTTCAGGACGGAATACTGGATGTGCCATCATATAATCTTCACCTTGTTGAACGTTTTAACGTGGACTCGCCAAAGGTGAATCTCTCTTATTTGTCTAAGGACACCTGGAAAAGGCGTAAACTGCGAATAGAACTCCGGGCTTATAAGCTTGCACGTGAAATACTTCAGATACATGCGAGAAGGAAGAAAATCCGCAAAAAACCGTATAAACCGGTTCCAGAAATAGAAGGACATATAGCCCTGGATTTTCCTTATTTAGAAACTGAAGACCAAAAAAAGGCTATAAAAGAGGTTTTAAATGACCTTTCATCAGAACATTTAATGGATAGACTAATTGCAGGAGACGTAGGATTCGGTAAAACAGAGGTGGCAATAAGAGCATGTGCAAGAGTAGTTGCAAATTCAAAACAGGTGTTAATACTTGTCCCTACGACCCCTCTGGCACTCCAACATTACAATCTTTTTAAAAAACGTCTTGAAAAATATGGAATTAATGTTTGCATGGCATCAAGATTTGTTAAAAAACGTGAGCTTTCTTTAATAAAAGAAAAAGTAAAAAATGGAATATGCGACATCTTAATTTCAACTCATTATGTATTAAGAAACGATTTTTATTTTAAGAACTTGGGATTATTGATTATAGATGAGGAACACAAGTTCGGAGTAAAAGATAAAGAGCTTCTCAGAAAGAAGTATCCACATATTGATACGCTCAGACTCACTGCAACGCCTATTCCCCGTACTCTCAATATGAGTCTCGGGAAAATTTACGACCTTTCTATTATTGAAACACCGCCTATTGGAAGAGAAGAAGTGGAAACGTATGTGGGAATCATAGATGAAGATGTAATTAAAAAGGCCATTTCTTTTGAGCTTGAAAGGGGTGGGAAAGTTTTTTACATCCATAACAGAATACATGACCTTCCAGAGATAGCAAAAAGGCTTCAAAGACTTTTACCCCACGTAAAACTATCGGTGGCACACGGCAAATTGCCATCTACTGCGCTGGAACGGATTTTAACGGATTTTTACACAGGTGAAACTGAGGTGCTTCTTTCTACGGCTATTATGGAAGCAGGCGTGGATTTTCCCATGGCAAATACTATTATTGTGGAAAATGCCCACCTTTTCGGCCTATCAGATCTGCATCAGTTGCGAGGACGTGTTGGAAGATCCGATAAAAAGGGATACGCATATTTTCTTGTACCCAAAAGAATCTCCAGAGAGGCATTGAAAAGACTTGACATCCTTAAAAGATACCATCATCTTGGAGCCGGATTTCAGATTGCACTAAAAGACCTGGAACTGCGAGGTGCAGGTAATCTGCTCGGGAAAGAACAACATGGATTCATAGAAACAATTGGACCTTCTATGTTTTTTAAGCTTCTTGAAATGGCTATTTCGGAACTTGAAGGAAAAAAATACAGAGAAATTGAGTTAAGATATAACGTTCCTGCCTTTATCCCAGAAAGTTATATAAAGGACGACACAACAAGAGTTGGATTTTACAACCAGATATCAGAAGCTAAGGATATTGAAAGATTAAACGAGATAAAGGAAGAGCTGAAAGATAGATTTGGCAGATTGCCTTGCGAACTTGAAACTTTTATATACGGTATGAAATTGAAGGTTTTATTCGGTCAGCAGCCAATGGTACAGGAGATAGTAATTGAAAAAGATGGG
>JALVLE010000035.1 GCA_027033555.1 Caldifarciminota bacterium
CTACCATTACCATGGGCATTATTGCCCATATGAACACCTTTTCCCTCTTTTTCCTCAGCTGTATTCCTTCTTCATATCATATCCTACCTCCTTTTTGTTTTTAAAAATCTCCTTTCTCATCTCAACCTCTCCAGCACTACTTTAAAATCACATAAACAATTATAAAGTTATGATGAAATTTTGTCAAGAGTTGGGGCTAAAAAGGGGTGAGTTAAAGATGGTATGATTTTAAATGGAATGGGGTAGTTACGATGTATATTTTAAGAAAAATTGGAAGTGCCTTTACGCAGGAGGGGAAATTGAAAGATTATGCGCACAGAAAGGAATGCAAATTGAAGGAACGCATTTTAGAGAATATAATTATTTTACTTTTTGAAGGAGGCATTTATGGTAAAAAAAGAAGATATTATAGAAGTCCTCAAAACGATTTATGATCCTGAAATTCCTGTAAATATATGGGACCTCGGGCTGGTGTACGGGATAGAGATAAAGGATAATGGGGATGTTGAAATTACAATGACGCTTACAGCACCAGGCTGTCCCCTTGCATCCTCAATAACCTATATGGTTCAGGACAAGGTTAAGGCATTGAAAGGTGTTGGCGATGTGAAAGTTAATCTGGTGTGGGAGCCCCCCTGGAGTATTGATAGGCTAACTGAAGAGGGAAAGAAAAAGCTAAGAGAACTTGGATATAACGTATGAGTACAAAAATAGCCCTGTATGTGGGATATCTTTTTGATGGAGAGACTCTGCTAAATGATGTTACTGTTACTATAGAGAATGGAAAGATAAGGGATATTAAAAAGGGATTTCTGAAACTTGACGAATATGAAATAATAGACAAAAAAGAACATTTTGCCTTCCCTGCTTTCATAAATACCCATACTCATAGCGCTATGACTGGAATGAGGGGGCTTGCTGACGATTTACCCCTCATGGAGTGGTTAAATAAATATATTTTCCCTGTGGAACTTAAACTTGTTGATAGAGACTTTATAAACACATTCTTTCCCCTCGCTCTTGTAGAAATGATACATTCAGGTATAGGCACTTTTGCGGATATGTATTTTTTTCAGGATGAGGCAGCCTCCTGGGTTAAAAAGGCGGGATTGCGTGCGGTTCTCGCTGAAGGAGTTATTGATTTCGGTACGCCAAATAAGAAAAGCGTGGGTGAACAGCTGGCTTATGTAAGGGATTTTATTGAGGATTTTAAAGGTGACAAAAATGTAATACCTGCCATTGGTCCACATGCTCCTTATACCTGTTCCCCGGATCTCCTCAAGGAATCCTGGGAAATGGCAGAAAAATACGATGTGCCATATCTTATTCATGTGTCGGAAACACAGGATGAGGTAAACATGGTGCTTGAAAAGTATGGTAAAAGGCCTGTAGTGCATCTTAAAGACATAGGTGTCCTTGGCTCACGGGTTGTGAGTGCCCATTCGGTTCATCTGAACCAGGAGGAAATGGAGATTTTCAAAGAGTTTGGAGTGGGGGTATCTCATAATCCTCAATCCAATATGAAACTTGCATCCGGAATTGCTCCTATTAAAAAGTATGTTGAACTGGGTATTAAAGTGAGTATAGGGACAGACGGTGTGGCCTCCAATAATAACCTTGATTATATTGAGGAGCTTCGCACAGCTTCATTTCTTCAGAAGGTTTCTACAAATGATCCCACGGCTCTTTCTGCTACACTTACACTTAAAATAGGCACAAAAGGGGGAGCTGAGGTCTTGGGACTTGAAAATGTAGGTGAGATTAAACCCGGCTACTCTGCGGACATTGCCATTTTAAACCTTTCAGCATCAAATCTGGTACCTGTGTATAACCCTATATCTCATCTTATTTACGCTGCAAGCGCTCAGAATATAGATACTTTGATAGTTAGAGGGAAAGTTATTATGGAGGACTTTGAGATAAAAACACTTGACGAAGAGGCTATTAAAGAAAAGGCAAAAAGATACAGTGAGAAAATAAAGGAACTTGTAAATGAAGGTTAAGTTTCTTGGTGCAGCAGGTAC
>JALVLE010000036.1 GCA_027033555.1 Caldifarciminota bacterium
GGGTAAAATATAACGCAACAACTGGACATTATTTAATTTACATAGGAACTAATGTACGGCCAGATAATTATACCTTAACCTTTACATTCACCAAACAAAATTACGTACAACAGAGTGTTACCATTCATGTTAATGTACTTATTCCTTTGAGGATAAACACTCAAATTCCTGAGTTTTCATCATCAGTATATTGGCTAGATAACTATACACTTTACATTAAACTTGTTAATGCATATGACAACAGTACCATCCCTGATGCAATAGTTAATTTAACCTGGAGTGGCACACTGGGACAAGTAACTCTACATTATAATGCAACTGCGGGTCTGTATTATTATGAATTTAACTCAACTATAGCAGGGACTCCTGGAATTTATAATCTAAATCTTGCTGCCTATCGCCATGGATCTACAACTGCAGAAAAAACAATTTATCTTAATGTAAAGGAGCTACCTACAACTATATCCCTCTATAATCCAAAGGCAATAAGGCTTTACTATGCTGATGTTGAAACAATCGCAGTATACTGGCGTGAAACTTACCACGTAGCATCTGTTACTTCTGCTGACGTAGCTACTGTAGACATTTATATGGGTGAAGTATATTTAACAACACTCAACTTATCTGAAATTTCTCCTGGAAACTATTCTTTCACTCTCGATACAGTTAACTTAGGGTTAAACGCTGGATATAGTTACACCTTTGTGGTGACTTTGTCCAAGAATGGATATTCTACTCCTGCACAAATTGTTTATTCTGTAACTGTAGCTATTACACCAACTGATATGACTATTAATATACCTGCGAACATCTATTGGACTCAGAACACCACTATAACTGTTTCATTTATTGATACTATTCATAATGTATCCGTTCCAAATGCAAATGTCACTGTTTCAATAGGTAATGTAAACTATACACTTCAATTTGACTCTACTACTGGTAACTATTACTTAGTACTTAACAGTACTGACTTTACAGCTGGAACATATACAGTGAAAGTTAATGCTATAAAGCAAAATTACGACATGCAGTATGATGCACTTACATTTACAATTAAACCTGTTCCAACTGAATTAGTGTTATTGACTAATGAAACTGCCTTTGATATCTTACTTGGTACAGACAACATTACAATTACCGTGAAGTACATTGATACATTAAACAACAAACCTATTATTGGTGCAAATGTGACAATAACCGTAGTAAATGAAACTTTTGAGTTTACAGAAATTGCTCCTGGAACCTATAGGGTGGTAATTAAAACAGCAAACTACACGGTTTCTAAGTATTCTATTATTATTCATGCTGAGAAACCAAATTATACACCTGCAGAAATAACAAATAAAGTAATCACTGTAAAGGAAGCAGTTATAGTTATACCTGGAACAAGTATAGCAATTCCAGTGTCTTCTGTGTATAACATTGGTGGTGGTGCTCTTGCCGCTGTCGCTTTTGTAGGTGTGGGATTATACTCATACAGGATTTACAAGATACCTTGGATTATTCGTTACTTGGATAAAACCATAAAATTACTCTTAAAAGGCAAATCTGTAGACTTCTCAAAGTTCCCGACACTTGAAGAAACACTAAATGAAGCGCTATCTCCATACTTTGAATCCATTGGAAGCATACCAAAGATGGAAAAAGATTAACTTCTGTAGAAGGTTAAAAATCCATTTTTATTCCTCACTTTTTGTTTTCTTTATTTTTTTGTGTTTAAGAAAAATTGAAATAATACATAATAGTTCTTGTTTTTAGGTGTGTCTATGAGTGTTACTTCAGTGAATATAAAAAATGTCTTGATTTTTATTGATGATACCTTTATTTCAGGTGGAGTCCATATAGAAGATGGTAAAATAAAAAAGATAGCAAAGGATTTGAAACTGCCTGAAGCAGATTACACAATCGATGGACAGGGTAATCTTTTGATACCCGGAGGAATTGATGTACATGTTCATTTCAGAGACCCAGGCTTTACGTATAAAGAAGATTTCTACACAGGGAGCTGTGC